>DATLZG010000237.1:0-2571 GCA_035574095.1 Burkholderiaceae bacterium
CGAAGCGCATCTGGCGCAATGGGCGCACGGCGAGCGGTCGACCGCCGCCGTGCGCGCGGAAGCGCAGCACGTGCAGCGCACCTTCGGCGGCGGGGAAGCGGCGACCGAAACGCGCGCGGCCATCGCGCTCGAGGTCCTGCAGCGACAGTCGATCGTGCTCGTGGGCCCGGCCTGGGCCGGGCAAGACGTGCGACTGCAGGTCGGGCGCGAGCCCGACGAGGCGCAGGCCGCCGCCGGCGCCGCACCCGTGTTCCGCGCGCAATTGAAGTTCGACTTGCCGCGGCTCGGGCGCGTCGAAGTCGATCTGCGGCTCGCCGGTGTTGCGATCGCCGCCGCCTTCGCGGCGGACGCGAACGCGCGGGCGCAGCTCGACGCCGCGCTGCCCGAGATCGCCTCCGCATTGGCAGCGCACGGCTTGCAGCCGGTTGCGCTGTCGGCACGCTCAGCGCAGTCGCCTGCATGAGAGAAGCGAATCCACGCCGGCGGGCGGCCGCGCTTGCCTACGACGCCGAAGATCGGCGCGCGCGGCACGCGCCGCGCGTCGTCGCTAAAGGCGCCGGCTTGGTGGCCGAAGAAATCATCGAACGCGCGCGCGCGGCCGGCGTGCCGATTCACGAATCGCGCGAACTGGTGAATCTGCTGGCGCAGGTCGACCTCGACCGGCAGATCCCGCCCGCCCTGTACGTCGCCGTGGCCGAGGTGCTCGCCTGGGTGTATCGGCTCGAGGGGCGTGCGGCTGCCAACGAAGGACGCTAGGGACCATGGGCATGACCACACCGTTTCCGGAACCCGAGTCGCCGGAACTCGAACGGTTCCAGATGTACTCGCAAGTCGAGATCGTCGCCTTGCTGCGGCAGTTGCGCGACGAGGGCGTGCTCGTCACTGCGTACTTCGACGGTGAACCGGGCTTCGCGGTCACGGTCGTGCTGGATGTCAACGCCGACTTCGAGGAGGTCATCTTCGACGCCGCCGCCGAGCCGATCGCGCACAAGCGGCTGCTGGCATCCAAGCACATCGTGTTCGTCGGCTTTCTCGACCACGTGAAGGTGCAGTTCATCGCCCGCTTGGCGGAAGCGACGCTGCACGACGGACGGCCCGCGTTTCGCGTGCGCTTGCCCGAGCAGTTGTTGCGGCTGCAGCGGCGCGATTTCTTCCGCGTGCGGCCGCCGCTGTCGAAGCCGGCCAAGTGTCTGGTGCCGTATGGCGACGACGGCAAGCAGTACGAATCGCTGCGCGTGCTCGACCTGTCGGTCGGCGGCCTGGCGGTGCTCACTTACCCGGAGAAGTTCGACCTGCCCGCCGGGCGCCTGATCGAGAACTGCTTTCTCGATCTGCCGGGTGTGGGTTCGATCAACGTCGGTATCGCCGTGCGCCACGTCGATCCGCTGCCGAAGGATGACAAGGCGCGCCGCTGCGGCTGCGAGTTCGTCGACATGGCGCCGGGCGCGCGCGTGCTGCTGCAGCGTTACATCAACCAGGTGGACGCCGAGAACCGCAAGGTGGCGGGAATCAAGCGGGTGGCGTGAGCGGCCGACCGTGCTTCGTGGGCAGTGATCCGTAGCCCGGCGGAACGCCGTCAACGCCTCACGGCGGAGGGCCTACGAGTAGGGAAACATCTCCCGCCACGCCTGTTCGTACTGGCGGCCGGTGCCGATCCAGGCGATCGTGCCGACCGACAGCGCGGCGGTATAGATGGCGGCGATGCGTTCACCCTGGCGCTCGGGGCAGCGCAGGCGCACGGCCGACAGCAGGTGCAGATGGCCTTCGGCGTAGCGGCGCTCGATTACGCGCATCGTGTGATCCCACGGCAGCAGCGACTCGGGCAGGCCGGCGATGCCGCGGCGGCCGTGCGCCTGGCGGCTGACCGTGTTCTCGAACCAGACGAACAGGTCGCTGCTGCCGCCCTCCGCGGCCGGGGCCGGCGCCTCGACTGGCTGATGCATACCGCCCTTGGTCGCGGCGTCGCCGCCGATCGGTCGGGTGGCTTGCTCGGCCAGTCGCTTTACCAGTTCTGCACGCGTCATTGCCGCGGCCTCGTGTCTCGGTCCGTATCTGCGTGAGAGAAATCGGCGCGGCGGGCGCGGGCTTTAGGTTCGACGGTCGCCAGCCGGTCGGGTGCGGTGCGGGCGCGACAAGAGGTCGGGGCAAAGCGCGATCGCCCCTAAAGTGACTGCGGCGGCGGCCGATATTCGTCGTATCGGCGGGCGTGCGGCGTCGAAATAATCGGCCGCACGCGCACGTTTTGCGCGTGTCTTTGCGCGCACGCGATGGCCGACGCCGATCACTCATCCCAGGAACGCACGCTCGAACCGTCGGCACGACGGCTCGAGCAGGCGCGCCGCGAAGGCCAGGTGCCGCGCTCGCGCTATCTGGCGCACCTGCTGGTGCTGGGGGTGGCCGCGCTCGCCTTGTTCCTGCTCGCCGCGCCGTTGATCGCGGACCTGCGCTTGCTGCTCGCGCGCGCGCTTTCGTTCGACGCGCAGGCGCTGGCCGCGCCGCCGACGGCGCGGCTGGCGTCGCTGACCGCGGCGGCATTGCTCGCGGCGGCACCGCTGCTGCTCGCGCTCGCGG
>DATLZG010000238.1:0-2620 GCA_035574095.1 Burkholderiaceae bacterium
CGAGCACCAGGTCGACGCGCGCCACGACCCGCGCGGGCTGCGCCGGCGCATGTTTGACGACGCAGCGGCCGCGCCCACGTTCTCGCTGTGCGACCGCCACTCTTGATGTGCCGGCCCGCCTAGGCGAGCACGAGCTGCACGCTGGCCATCAGGCTTGTCGCCTGCGCCAGCGGATGCGTGGCGCGCGTCGACTCCAGATTGAGTGCGACCGCCGCGCGCTCTGCCGCGCTCATGCGGCGATACAGAAAATCGCGTTCGTTGCCCGGATGGTTCGGCAGGTAAAGCTGTGTCGCCAGCGTGCCGTGGCGGGCCGCCTGCACGCGAACGTGGATGTGCGGCGTGCGGCCGGGATAGGGCACCGGCTCGATGGTGCGGAAGTGAAACGTACCGTCGGCACCGGTGCGCGTCTGACCGTAGCCCTGAAAGGCCGGGTCGCGCTCGTCTTCGGCGCCGCCGTCGGGGTGGTGATACACGGCGTTCGCGTCGCATTGCCAGATCTCCACCAGCGCCTGCGCGAGCGGCTCCCCGGTCCGAGACAGCACGCGGCCAGTGAGGTAAAGCGGCGTGCCTTTGGTCAGTACACGTCCGCCTGCGACCGTCAGCAGATCGGCGTCGATCTGCAGCGGCCGCTGCGCCGGCGAGCGTGGGTAAAACGGCCCCAAGGTCTGCGTCGGTGTCGGTGCGAGTGCGCCCGTCTGCGCTTGCGCAAGCGGTGCGGCCAGAGGCGCGAAACCGAGCGCCGTCAGCGCATGACGGCGCGCGATCAAGGCTCGGTTGTTCGGGCGTTGCGCCATCGCTTGCCTCCGGTCGATTTCGACGAGCGTCAGACTGCGGGGCAAAGATGCAGTTCCGCGCGTCGGTGCGCGCGTCGATGACGCACTGCGGTGGCATAATTCGCGGGCTCTTCGCGCACGTCGCGCGCAGACGGCAGCACCGGCAACTCCGTGGCCAAGACCCTCTACGACAAGCTCTGGGACGAACACGTCGTGCACGTCGAACCGGACGGCACGACGGTGCTTTACATCGACCGCCATCTGGTGCACGAGGTCACCAGCCCGCAGGCCTATGAAGGGTTGCGGCTCGCCGGGCGCGCGCCTTGGCGCGTATCGTCGATCGTCGCGACGGCCGATCACAACACGCCGACGGCGGGCTGGGAGCGCGGGCTGAACGGCGTGGAGGATCCCGTGTCGCGCGAACAGATCGTCACGCTGGACGCCAATATCCGCCGTCACGGGGCGGCCGCGTACTTCCCGTTCCTCGACGAACGTCAGGGCATCGTGCACGTGATCGGCCCCGAACAGGGAGCGACGCTGCCGGGCATGACGGTGGTGTGCGGCGACTCGCACACCAGCACGCACGGCGCGCTGGGCGCGCTGGCTTTCGGCATCGGTACTTCCGAGGTCGAGCACGTGCTGGCCACGCAGACGCTGCTCACGAAGAAGTCGAAGAACATGCAGGTGCGGGTGGAGGGCGCGTTGCCGCCCGGCGTGACGGCGAAGGACATCGTGCTGGCGTTGATCGGCCGTATCGGCACCGCGGGCGGCACCGGCTGCGCGATCGAATTCGCCGGTTCCACGATCCGCGACCTGTCGATCGAAGGGCGGATGACGATTTGCAATATGGCGATCGAGGCCGGCGCGCGCGCCGGGCTCGTCGCCGTCGACGACAAGACGATCGAATACGTGCGCGGCCGGCCGTTCGCACCCACCGGCGCCGACTGGGAGCGCGCGGTCGCGCATTGGCGCACGCTGCACTCGGATGAGGGCGCGGTCTTCGACAAGACGGTCGAGATCGACGCGACGACGCTGAAGCCCCACGTGTCGTGGGGCACGTCGCCGGAGATGGTGACGACGATCGACGGTCGCGTGCCGGACCCGGCGCGCGAGCCAGACCCGGTCAAGCGCGAGGGCTACGAGCGGGCGCTGAAGTACATGGGGCTTGCGCCCGATACGCCGATCACCGACATCCGTGTCGACAAGGTCTTCATCGGCTCGTGCACGAACTCGCGCCTCGAGGATCTGCGGGCGGCCGCGCAGATCGTGCGCGGCCGGCGCGTGGCGGCGAACATCAGGCAGGCATTGGTCGTGCCCGGCTCGGGTGCGGTCAAGCGACAGGCCGAGCGCGAGGGGCTCGACCGCATCTTCAAGGAGGCGGGCTTCGAGTGGCGTGAGCCAGGCTGCTCGATGTGTCTCGGCATGAATGCCGACCGGCTGGAGCCGGGCGAGCGCTGCGCTTCGACCTCGAACCGTAACTTCGAGGGCCGGCAGGGACCGGGCGGCCGCACCCATTTGGTCAGCCCGCCGATGGCCGCGGCGGCGGCGATCGCCGGCCATTTCGTCGACGTGCGCGAATTCGCTCCGCAGGCAGGTCGCTGAATGCAGCCGTTCATTTCGCACACCGGACTGGTGGCGCCGCTGGACCGTGCCAACGTCGACACCGATCAGATCATTCCGAAGCAGTTTCTGAAGTCGATCCGCCGCACCGGCTTCGGCCCGAACCTCTTCGACGAGTGGCGCTATCTGGACCGCGGCGAGCCGGGGAAAGACAACACCAACCGGCCGCTGAACCCGGACTTCGTGCTGAATCAACCGCGTTATCGCGGCGCTTCGATTCTGCTGAC
>DATLZG010000239.1:0-3168 GCA_035574095.1 Burkholderiaceae bacterium
CCAGGACGGCGCGAAGTACGTCTCCGACCTGTGGAAGGTTCCGACCGATGGCGGCCCCGCCGTGCAGTTGACGCGCGGCGACAGCAAGGACACGGCGCCGTGCTTTCGCCGCGACGGCGCGCTCGGCTTCTTGTCGAATCGCCGACCGAACGAACTGAAGCCCGACGAAGATGCCGAGAAGCGCATGCAGGTGTGGCTGCTGCCGGCCGACGGCGGCGAGCCGCGCCAGTTGACCGACGAGCCGCTCGGCGTGGAGGCGTTCCGTTTCGCCGCCGCGGCCGACCGGCTGCTCGTGTTCGCGCCGGTGCTGCCGAACGTGGACTTCGACAGGCAGCGCGAAACGGCGGCCAAGCAGGCGAAGAACGGGCCGAGCGCGCGCCACTTCACGCGCCAGCCGGTGCGGCATTGGGATCACTGGCTGCACCAGAACCCGGACCGCGCCAACACCCACCTGATCCTGTACGACGGCAACGGCGGCGGGCGCGTCGATCTGACGCCGCAGGCGACCTACGAGTTCGCGATCGAACCGGAACTGGAGGTCAGCGTCGACGGTCGCTATGCGGCGGTCACGCGCCGCACGCCGGGCAAGGATCGCGTCGACGACGTCGCGATCCTGCTGTTCGATCTGGCCGCGCAAACGAGCCGCGTGCTGGCGCACGCCGACGCGACGACCTTCGGCGCACTGCGCTTCTCGCCCGACGGCAAATGGCTGGCGGCCAGCCGCGGCCTGCGCTCGCCCAAGGGGGTGCGCGAAACGCTGTCGCTGATCGAGGTCGGCACCGGCGCGATGCGCGATTTGGCCACCGCCTGGGATCGGTGGCCTTCGCCCGGCGCCTGGAGCCCCGACGGCCGCACGCTGTACGTGACCGCCGACGACGACGGCGACGTGCCGGTGTTCACGGTCGACGTCGGCACACAGGCGGTGGCGCGCATCAGTGCCGCCGCGGCCGGCGGTACGCACGTTGAACTGGCGGTGCTCGCCGACGGTCGCATCGCCTGTATCCGCTCCACGCTGCTGGACGCGCCGGAGTGTTACCTCTTCGCGCCGCAGGCGGACAGCGCGCCGCAGCCGCTGGCGCGGCTTTCCGGCTTTACGCCGGCCGACTGGGCGGAGGTCGAACGCTTCGGCGTGCCGTCGACCGACGGCACGCCGATTCAGAGCTTTATCGTCAAGCCGAAGGGCGCGACCGGCAAACTGCCGACGCTGCTGTGGATCCACGGCGGCCCGATCGGCATGAGCGGCGACGGCTGGCACTGGCGCTGGAATCCGCTGCTGGCGGCGGCGGCCGGCTATGCGGTCGTGCAGCCGAACCCGCGCGGCTCGACCGGCTTCGGCCAGAAGTTCATCGACGGCATCTGGGGCAACGTCTGGGGCGCGCAGTGCTACCAGGACCTGATGGCGGTGGCCGACGCGCTGCAGAAACGCGCCGATCTGGACGGCGGCCGCATGATGGCGATGGGCGGCAGCTTCGGCGGCTACATGACCAACTGGATCGGCACGCAGACCGATCGCTTCCGCTGCCTGATCACGCACGCCAGCATCACCGGCCTGTCCACCTTCACCGGCGTGACCGACCATCCGGGCTGGTGGTATCTGGAAATGGGCGGCGAGAATCCGTACGCGAACCCGGAGAGCTTCGACCGCTATTCGCCGTGGCGCTACCTGACGCGCTGGAAGTCGCCGACGCTGATCATCCACGGCGAGCTCGATTACCGCTGCCCGATCGGCGAAGGACTGATGCTGTTCGAGGCGCTGCAGTACCACGGCGTGCCGAGCGAGCTGCTGGTGTTCCCGGACGAGAACCACTGGATCCTGAAGCCGCGCAACATCGTCGCCTGGTATACGCACGTGCTGCGCTTCATCGGCGAGCACATGGGATGAACACCGGCACGAGCGCAACCCACGGTTCGCGGATGAACGACTTCATCGACACCCAATCGGTGCGCGAGTATCTGCTCGCGCTGCAGGACCGCATCGTGACGACGTTCGAACGCCTCGACGGCAAGCCGTTCGCGCGCGATGCCTGGGACAAGCCGGCCGATGCGCCGCTGGGCGGCGGCGGGCTGACCTGCATCCTCGAAGAGGGCCTTCTGCTGGAACGCGGCGGTGTGGGCTTCTCGCACGTGACCGGCAAGCGGCTGCCGCCGTCGGCGAGCGCGCAGCGGCCGGAGCTGGCGGGGCGCGCTTTCGAGGCGATGGGCGTATCGCTCGTCTTTCACCCGCGCAATCCGCACGTGCCGACCGTGCACATGAACGTGCGCTTCTTCGTCGCCCGCGCCGACGGCGCGGCCGACGTGTTCTGGTTCGGCGGCGGCATGGACCTGACGCCGTACTACCCGACCGAGCAGGACGCGCGGCACTTCCACGCCACCTGCAAACGCGCGCTCGAACCGTTCGGCAATGCGCTTTATCCGCGCTTCAAGCGCTGGTGCGACGAGTACTTTTTTCTCAAGCATCGCAACGAGGCGCGCGGCATCGGCGGCATCTTTTTCGACGACTTCAACGAGCTGGGCTTCGAGCGCAGCTTTGCGCTGCTGCGCGCGGTCGGCGACGCGTTTCTGGACGCCTACGTGCCGATCGTCGAGCGCAATCGCGGCAAGCCCTACGGCGAGCGCGAACGCGACTTCCAGGCGTACCGGCGCGGCCGCTACGTCGAGTTCAACCTAGTGTACGACCGCGGCACGCTGTTCGGGCTGCAGTCGGGCGGCCGCGCCGAGTCGATCCTGATGTCGCTGCCGCCGATCGTGAAGTGGCGCTACGACTGGCGGCCCGACCCGGGCTCGCCCGAAGCGCGGCTGTATGCCGACTTCCTGCCGCCGCGCGATTGGGCGTGAATCCGTCGTCCGTTCACCGATCACGAATCACGGATCGCGACCAACCGATCCGCGTAAGTCAGCCTCGTTGAGTCTTTGGCGATGGGCAATGCAATCGGCCTCCTCGGCGGCAGTTTCGATCCGATCCACCTCGGCCATCTTCTGCTCGCGCGCGCGGCGCGCGATGCGCTCGACCTTGCCGAGGTCCGTCTGATTCCCGCGGCGCAGCCGTGGCAGAAGGGCGAGCTGGTGGCGCCCGCTGAGCATCGCGTGCGCATGATCGAACTGGCGATCGCCGGCGAGCCACGCCTGGTCGTCGACCGCATCGAGCTGGAGCGGGGCGGGCCGAGCTAC
>DATLZG010000240.1:0-2305 GCA_035574095.1 Burkholderiaceae bacterium
TCTGCTCCTGCGTGGCCGCCGTGATCTCGCCGATCAGATCGGTCACCCGCTTGACCTGCGCCACGATCTCTCCCATCGTGACCCCGGCCTCGTTGACCAGCGCCGCTCCCCCCTCGACCTTGCTCACCGAATCGCCAATCAGCGCCTTGATCTCGCGCGCCGCCTGCGCGCTTCTCTGCGCCAGGTTCCTCACCTCGCCGGCCACCACCGCAAACCCACGCCCCTGCTCGCCCGCACGCGCCGCCTCCACCGCGGCATTCAGCGCCAATATGTTCGTCTGAAACGCAATGCCGTCGATCGCATTGATGATCTCGGCCATCTTGCGGCTGGCCGCGCTGATCTCTTCCATCCGCGCCACCACCTCCCGCACCACGCTCCCACCCCGGTCCGCCACCTCCGAGGCCGACGCCGCCAACTGCCGCGCCTGCCGCGCCGCATCGGCATTGTTCTTCACCGCCGCCGCCATCTGCTCCATCGACGCCGCCGTCTGCTGCAAACTGGAAGCTTGCTGCTCGGTGCGGCTGGACAAATCCTGATTGCCGGCAGCGATCTGGCCGCTGGCCGTCGCCACCGAGCCGACGCCTGCTTTGACCTCCCCGATCAACCGTTGCAGATTCGCCCGCATGGCCGCCATCGCGCGCAATACCTTGGACACCTCGTCCGCGCCGTCGGCCGCGATCGCGCGCGTCAGATCGCCCTGTGCGATCGCGGTCGCCGCCTGCTCCGCTTCCGCCAGCGAGCGCCGGATGCCGCGCACCAGCCACCAGCCAAACAGCCCCGCGCCAACGATGCCCAACGTCATCGCTGCAATCACCACCGCGCGGATGAACTCGTAGCGCGCCACCGCGGTTTGGTGTTCGCGTTGCGCGACCTCGCGTTGCAGCTTTACCAACTGCTCGATGCTCTGCTCGACCGGAACGTAAAGCGGCCGGATCTTCTCGATGCACGTACGCTCCGCCCGCTCGCGATCGTTGGCTCGCAGCGCGTCGACCGCCGGCAATAGACCTTCCTGCTCGAACCGGCGTCGCTTCTCGGTAAAGTCGGCCGCGAGTTGCCGCTCCTCCGGCGTCGCTCGGAGCTTCATGTACTGCTCCCACGTCTTGCCGATCGTGTCGATGTTCGCCTCCACGTCGGCCACGCTCTTCGCGATCTGCTCGGCGCTCGGAGTGATGATCGCGCTTGCGATGGCCAACCGGTTGCGCAGGATCAGGCGCTCGATCACGCCCAGCTGATCGACCTTGACCAGCCGGTCCTCGAAGACGGTTTCCAGCCTGTCCTCGGTTTCGGACAAGCCGCGCAGACCCAGTAGTCCCACTGCCACCATCGACACGCACAACGTCGCGCTCAGCAGCGCCAAACGAGTCGATATCTTCAGATTCGACATGCGCCTCTCCTACGAAAGGGATCGAGTACCAACTTCCGTCTTTCGGTGCCCGGTTGGCTCACGCTGCGGCCTTGGGCGCCGGCCGCGCGAACGCCTCGTTGGCGGCCACGCCGCCGTCGACGCGGAACACGGCCACCGCCGCCACTAGCTTGCCCGCCAGCTCGCGCAGGCTGCCGGCGGCGGCCGCCACCTGCTCGACCATCGCCGCGTTCTGTTGCGTGTTCTTGTCGAGCGCGGTCACCGCCTCGTTGACCTGACCGATGCCCGCCGCCTGCTGCTCGGCGATGGCGCGGATCTCGCCCATCGCGACGCTGGCCTGGTGCAACTGGCCGAGCAGGGCGTCCATCCGCTGACGCGCGCTGTCCACCGCGCGCGCGCCGCGTTCGACGCGCTGCGCGCTGTCTTGGATCAGCGCCTGGATGTCGCGCGCGGCCGCGCCGGCGCGGTTGGCTAACTGTCGCACTTCGCCGGCGACGACCGCGAAGCCGCGCCCCGATTCGCCGGCGCGCGCCGCCTCCACCGCGGCATTTAACGCCAGGATGTTCGTTTGGAACGCGATGCCGTCGATCGTGCCGACGATTTCCTTGATGCGCCGGCTGGCTTCGGCGATCTCCTGCATCGTCTGCGCCGCTTCGCCGACCGACGCGCCGGTATCGCGCGCGGCGGCGTCGGCGGCGCTGGACTGCTGCGCGGCGCGCTGGGCGGCGTCGGCCGCGTTGCGGGTGGTGGTGGCGATCTGCTCCATCGAGGCAGCCGTCTGCTGCAGGCTGGCCGCGGTGGACTCGGTGCGCGCCGACAGATCCTGATTGCCGGCGGCGATCTGCGCCACCGCCACGTGCGCGTCCTGCACCTGCCGCACGACGTCCTGCACCGTGGCGCCGACGTTCACCGCCATCTGCGTGATCGCGCGGTAGATGTCCG
>DATLZG010000241.1:0-12563 GCA_035574095.1 Burkholderiaceae bacterium
CATCAGAGCTTCATCTGCGACGGCAGATAGGTCGCGATCTGCGGAAAAGCGTACAGCAGCAGCACCGCGACGATCATCAAGACGAACATCGGTGCGGCGGCGCGCGCGATCCAGGTCAGTTGCCGCCCGGTCATGCCCTGCAGGACAAACAGATTGAAGCCCACCGGCGGCGTGATCTGCGCCATCTCGACCACGAGCACGATGAAGATGCCGAACCACAACAAATCAATTCCAGCCGCCTGAACGGTGGGCAGGATCACGCCCATCGTCAGCACTACCATCGAGATGCCGTCCAGGAAGCAGCCGAGCACGATGTAGAAGACCATCAAGGCCATCAACAGCTCGAACTGCGTCAGACCCAGCGAGCCGATCCATTGGGCCAAATGGCGCGGCAAGCCGATGTAGCCCATCGACAGTGTGAGGAACGCCGCGCCGGCAAGGATCAGCGCGATCATGCAGAACAACCGAGTTGCGCCGAGCAAAGAATCGACGAACGTGCGCAGCGTCAGTGCCCGCTGGCTCGCGGCCAGAACGAGCGCGCCGACCACGCCGAGCGCCGCGGCTTCGGTGGCGGTCGCGACGCCGGTGTAGATCGACGCGATCACGAACGTGATCAGCAGCACGACCGGAATCAGATGCCGAGATTCCAGCAGCCGGCGCGCCAGCGAAAGCTGGGCATCGGCGGCCGGAACCCGCTGCGGATGGAGCAGCGCCCAGACGACGATGTAGCCAGAGAACAGCAGCGCCAGCAACAACCCTGGCAGTATGCCGGCGACGAACAGCTTGGCGATCGATACGTCGGCGGTGACACCGTACACGATCATGATGATCGACGGCGGGATCAGCAGACCGAGCGTGCCGGCACCGGCCAGCGTGCCGATCACCATGTGGTCCGGATAGCCGCGTTTGGCGAGTTCCGGCAGCGTCATCTTGCCGATCGTCGCGCAGGTGGCGGCGGAGGAGCCGGAGACGGCGGCGAAGATCGTGCAGCCGACGACATTGGTGTGCAACAGCCTGCCCGGCAGCCGATTCATCCACGGCGCGAGGCCACGAAACATGTCTTCCGACAGCCGCGTGCGGAACAGTATCTCGCCCATCCACACGAACAGCGGCAGCGCCGTCAAAGTCCAGCTGGACGCCGACCCCCAGACGGTCACCGCCATCGCATCGCCCGCGGGCCGAGTGGAGAAAAGCTCCATGCCAAGCCAGGCCACGCCCATCAACGCCAGCCCGATCCAGACGCCGGTGCCGAGCAAGATGAAGAGGGCGGCGATCAGCGCGAGCGCAATGCCGACGTCGTTCATCGTTTCACTCGTTGTGCAGCGCGTTCGCCGGTGCCGCCGATGTGCGTCGACCGAGCAGTTCGGCGACGAACTCGTCGATCAGCGCGATCGCGAACAGGCAGGCACCCACGCCCATCGCAAGCTGCGGGATCCAGAGCGGTGTCGCATCGTTGCCGGTGGAGATGTCGTTGAACGCGTACGACTGCCACACCAGACGGAGGCTGAACCAGGCGAAGGCGACGGCAAGCAGGGCGGTGAGGCCGAGCGCCCACAACTCCAACCCGCGTCGCCACGCGCCGCGCGTGCGCGCCAATAACAACGTGACGCGAATGTGTTCGCCGCGTTTCAGCGTGTGCGCGAGCGCCAGAAAGCCGGCCGCTGCCATCAGATAGCCGGCATAGGCGTCGGTGCCGGGAACGAAGAAATGCATTTGCCTGCTGACGATGGAGAGCAAAATCATCGCCAGCAGGCCGATCAGACACGCCGCCGCGAGATAGGCGGCAGCGTCGTACGCGCGGTCGAGCAGACCGCGCATCACATCTTCCGATAGGCGTCCAGGATGGCCTTGCCGTCAGCTCCGGCCTTCTTCAACCACTCCTCGACCAGCTCATCGCCGACCTTCTTGAACTCCTCGGTCATCCTGGGCGGCGGCGGCAACACGTTCATTCCATTCGCCTTCAATTGGTCGACGTACCAGCGGTTTTTTTCTTGCGACAGCGCCCAGCCGCGCTGTTCCGCGTCGGCCGCCGCCTTCAGCACCGCGTCACGCGTCGCCTTGTCCAGCGCATCGAGCGCCTTCTGATTGACGATCACGGCGTTCTTGGGCAGCCAAGCCTGCGTGTCGTACCAGTACTTCAGGTGTTCGAACGTCTTGGTGTCGTACCCGGTCGATCCGGACGAAATGTAGGACTCGACCACGCCGGTCGCCATGGCCTGCGAAAGCTCGGCCGCCTGGATCGTCACCGGCTGCGCGCCGAACATCTCGGCGATCTTGGCGGTCGCCGGGTTGTAGGCGCGGAACTTCACGCCCTTCAAATCGCTCGCCGAGTTCAGCGGCTTCTTCGAATAGAGGCCCTGCGGCGGCCAGGGCACGGTGTAAAGAAGCTTGATGCCCTGCGAGGCCAGCAACTTTTCCAAAGCCGGGCGGGAGGCGCGGTCCAGCTTGCGCGCCGCCTCGTAACTGGTGGCGACGAACGGCAGTACGTCGATGCCGTACAGCGGATGCTCGTTGGCGAAGTTCGAGATCAGTATCTCGCCGAGCTGCGCCTGTCCGCCCTGCACCGCGCGTTTGATCTCCGGGGCCTTGAACAGCGACGCGTTCGGATGCACGGTGATGGTCAGCTTGCCGCCGGAAAGCTTCTCCACGTCCTTGGCGAACTGCACTAGGTTCTCCGTGTGGAAATTGCTCGCCGGATAGGCGGCCGGCAGGTCCCACTTGATTTGAGCCGCGGCCGTGGCAGTCGCTGCGGTAAGCGCGGCGGCGGCAAGCGCTCGGACGGTTCTCATGTTCTTGCTCCTCAGGGATGAAACGGCGGCGACAGTGTAGGGCGGTTTGGTCGTCGCGGCGAAGCAGCCGTTAGCATCGCGCCCATGCAATGCCGACAGGCTTTCCTGGGCATCCTGATGCTCGACACGCGCTTTCCGCGCCCGCCGGGTGACATCGGCAACCCGGGGACCTTCGCTTTCCCGGTGCGCTACGCGGTGGTGCAGGGGGCCAGCCCGCACCTCGCGGTGCGTGGAAACGCCGCCGGATTGCTGGAGCCATTCATCGCGGCGGGCCGGCGGCTGGCCGCCGAAGGCGCGCTCGGCATCGCGACCTCGTGTGGCTTTCTGGCCCTGTACCAGCGCGAGTTGGCGGCGGCGCTCGCCGTTCCGGTGGCGACTTCGGCGCTGCTGCAACTCGCCTGGCTGCGGCCTTTGTTGGCGCCCGGGCAAACGGCGGGTGTGGTCACGATCGACGCCGCGGCGCTCAGCGGGCGGCATCTCGCCGCCGTCGGCGCCGAAGTCGACGTACCAGTGGAAGGTGTCGCGCCCCAGTCCGAGCTTGCGCGCCGCGTGCTTGGGGACGAGACCACTCTCGACCTGGCCGCGGCCGAGCGCGACGTGGTCGACGCCGCGCGCAGATTGGTCGCGCGCCGCCCGGACGTGGCGGCGATCGTGTTGGAATGCACGAACATGCCGCCGTACGCGCGCGCGGTGGCGGCGGCTACCGGCCGCCCGGTATTCGATGCGGTCACATTGCTGACCTGGTTCTGGTCCGGACTGGCGCGTGGGCGCGGCTAGCACGAGCAGGGGAGAGAGGGCGATGGCGCAAGGGCGCTGGCAATTTTGGATCGACCGCGGCGGCACGTTCACCGACATCGTGGCGCGCCGTCCGGATGGAACGCTGGTCACGCACAAGCTGCTGTCGGAGAACCCGGAGCGATATCGCGACGCCGCGCTCGCCGGCATCCGCCATCTGCTGGGCGTGGCGCCCGATGCGCCGATTCCGGTCGAGCGCATCGAGGCCGTGAAGATGGGCACGACGGTCGCCACCAACGCGCTGCTGGAACGCAAGGGGGAGCCGACCGTGCTGGTGATCACGCGCGGCTTCCGCGACGCGCTGCGCATCGCCTATCAGAACCGGCCGCGGTTGTTCGAGCGCCGCATCGTGCTGCCGGAGCTGCTCTATGCACGCGTGATCGAGGCCGACGAACGAATCGGCGCGCACGGTGAACTGGTGCGTCCGCTCGACGAGGCAGGCGTGCGCCGAGAGCTGCGGGCGGCTTATGACGACGGGCTGCGCGCGTGCGCGATCGTGCTGATGCACGGCTACCGCTACACGCAGCATGAGGTGCGCGTCGCCGCGATCGCGCGCGAGATCGGCTTCCCGCAGATTTCCGTCTCGCACCAGGTCAGCCCGCTGATGAAGCTGGTGGCGCGCGGCGACACCACGGTGGTCGACGCTTATCTGTCACCGATCCTGCGCCGCTACGTCGAACAGGTGGCCGCCGAGCTGCCCGGCGTACAGCTGCTGTTCATGCAGAGCAATGGCGGTCTGACCGATGCGCACCGCTTCCAAGGCAAGGACGCCATTCTGTCCGGCCCGGCGGGCGGCATCGTCGGCATGGTGCGTGCCAGCCTGGCGGCCGGCTTCGAACGCGTGATCGGTTTTGACATGGGCGGTACCTCGACCGACGTTTCGCACTATGCGGGGGAGTACGAGCGCGCGTTCGAAACGCTGGTCGCAGGCGTGCGCATGCGCGCGCCGATGATGAGCATCCACACGGTGGCGGCCGGCGGCGGATCGATCCTGCACTTCGACGGGGCGCGGCTGCGCGTCGGGCCGGACTCCGCGGGCGCCAACCCGGGGCCGGCGTGCTACCGGCGCGGCGGTCCGCTGACGGTGACCGACGCCAACGTGATGTTGGGGCGGGTGCAGCCGGAGTTCTTTCCGCGCGTGTTCGGCCCGAACGGCGATGCGCCTTTGGATGCAGCGATCGTGCGCGAGAAATTCGCCGCCCTGGCCGCCGAGATCGAGCGCGCCACCGGACAGACGAAAACGCCGGAGCAGGTGGCGGCCGGCTTCCTCGACATCGCGGTCGGCAACATGGCCGAGGCGATCAAGCGCATCTCGGTGCAGCGCGGCCACGACGTCACGCGCTACACGCTGACGGTGTTCGGCGGCGCTGGCGGGCAGCACGCGTGCGCGGTCGCCGATGCGCTGGCGATGACCTCGATCTTCGCCCATCCGCTGGCTGGCGTGCTGTCGGCGTACGGCATGGGGCTGGCGGAGCAGGCCGCGCTGCGCGAGGTCACGGTGGAGCGGCCGCTGGTGGCCGAGACGATGACCGAGCTGGAAGCGAAGCTCGCCGAACTGGGCGACGCCGCGTGCGGCGAACTGCGCGCGCAAGGGGTGCCGGCGGCGTCGATCCGACTGCTACGCCGCGCGCATCTGAAGTATGAAGGCACGGACACCGCCCTCGTGATCCCCTTCGGGGCGCTGGATGCGATGGTCGCGGCCTTCGAGGCGGCCTATCGGGCGCGCTTTTCTTTCTTGATGCGCGAGCGGCGCCTGATCGTCGAAGCCGTTTCGGTCGAAGCCACCGGCGGCGGCGACGCCGCGGTCGAGACCGCGGCGCCGCCCGCGCCGCGCCGCGGCGCATTGCGTCCCGCCGCCACGGTGCGCGCGTATTTCGACGGCAGCTGGCACGACACGCCGCTTTACGTGCGCGCCGATACGCGCCCCGGCGATGCGATCGACGGGCCGGCCATCATCGCCGAGAGCAACGCGACGACGGTCGTCGAGCCCGGCTGGCGCGCGACCGTGACCGCCCTCGACCATCTCGTGCTGACCCGTGTCGCCGCCCGGCCGCAGCGCAGGGCGGCCGGCACACGGGTCGATCCGGTGATGCTGGAGATTTTCAACAACCTGTTCATGTCGATCGCCGAGCAGATGGGGCTGCGGCTGCAGAACACCGCCCACTCGGTCAACATCAAGGAGCGGCTCGATTTTTCCTGCGCGCTGTTCGACGCCGAGGGCAACTTGATCGCCAACGCGCCGCACATGCCGGTGCATCTCGGTTCGATGAGCGAGTCGATCAAGACGGTGATACGGGAGAATGCCGGTCGCATGACGCCCGGCGACGCCTACGTCGTCAACGATCCCTACCACGGCGGCACGCATTTGCCGGATGTCACGGTGATCACGCCGGTGTTCGACCGCGCGGGGCGCGACATCCTGTTCTATGTCGGCTCGCGCGGCCACCACGCCGACATCGGCGGCATTACGCCGGGCTCGATGCCGCCCTTCTCGAAGACGCTGGACGAGGAGGGCGTGCTGTTCACCAACTTCAAGTTGGTCGAAGGCCAGGGGGTCGGTCAGCCCGGCCGTTTACGCGAGGAGGAGTGCCTGCGGATACTTACCGGCGGCCCTTATCCAGCCCGCAACCCGCAACAGAACCTCGCCGACCTGAAGGCGCAGATCGCCGCCAACGAAAAGGGGCGCGAAGAACTGCTGCGCATGGTCGATCAGTTCGGGCTGGACGTCGTACAGGCCTACATGCGCCACGTGCAGGACAACGCGGAGGAATCGGTGCGCCGCGTGATCACCGTGCTGCGCGACGGCGCCTTCGAGTACCGGCTCGACAACGGCGCGACCATCAAGGTCCGCATCACGGTCGATCGGGCCACGCGCTCGGCGACGATCGACTTCACCGGCACCTCCCCGCAACTGCCGAACAACTTCAACGCGCCGTCTTCGATCTGCGTGGCGGCGGTGTTGTATGTCTTTCGTACGCTGGTCGACGACGAGATTCCGCTGAATTCCGGCTGCCTGAAGCCGTTGCGCATCGTCATCCCGGAAGGTTCGATGCTGGCGCCGCGTTATCCGGCGGCGGTAGTGGCCGGCAACGTCGAGACGTCGAGCTGCATCACCAACGCGTTGTACGGCGCGCTCGGAGTGCTCGCCTCCGCGCAAGGAACGATGAACAACTTCACCTTTGGCAACGCGCGCTACCAGTACTACGAGACGATCTCCGGCGGCTCTGGCGCCGGCATCGTCGATCTGGCCGCGGGTGCCGATTCGAAAGAGGGTTTCGACGGCACCGACGTCGTGCAGACGCATATGACGAATTCGCGCCTGACCGATCCCGAAGTGCTCGAGTTCCGTTTCCCGGTGCGTCTGGAGAGTTACGAGATCCGGCCCGGATCGGGTGGCGCCGGCCGCTGGCGCGGCGGCAACGGCGGGACGCGGCGCGTGCGCTTTCTGGAGCCGATGACGGCTTCGATCCTTTCCAACAATCGCAGCATCGCGCCGTTCGGACTGGCCGGCGGGCTGCCCGGCCAGCC
Organism: Burkholderiaceae bacterium; assembly: GCA_035574095.1. Classification (GTDB taxonomy): domain Bacteria; phylum Pseudomonadota; class Gammaproteobacteria; order Burkholderiales; family Burkholderiaceae_F; genus JAKANT01. The sequence goes on from DATLZG010000241.1 coordinate 7,113, forward strand.
GGGCCGCAATCGCGTGTTCCGGACCGACGGCCGCGTCGAAGAACTGCCGCACATCGGCAGCGTGGAGATGGCGCCGGGCGACATCTTCGAAATCCAGACCCCCGGCGGCGGAGGTTTCGGCGCCCCGCGGCTACGCACTTAAGAGCGGAATTCTTCGCACGCGGGCGAGCAATTCGGGCGATCCTGCCCGAGGTGCGCTCGGATAATCGTCGTGGCTCTACCGCAGCTCGACTCCATGAACGCGCCCGAAAAATTCCACCTCGCCTCCGGCAGCGTACTTGGCACCTTGGCCATCTGCTATGCGCCGCTGATCGACGCCAAGCGCAAGGCGATCGGCACGCGGCTGACCGTGCTGTCGTTGCGCCCGCAGGAGAGGCCGCCGGTGGGAGCGGTGCTGAACTCGCTGAACGGTGTGTGGCCGCAGTCCACGGCGCCGGTGCTGGTCGCGCCGCTGGATGCGGAGTTCGACCACTCGGCCGACGCGTGGACACCACCGAAGAACGCGATCCTAGAAGTACCGAGCGTGGCGCTGCGCGACCCCGAGGTTCAGCTGGCCACACAGCGACTGTTTCGCGACGGCAAGCGGCTGGCATTGCGCGGCATCCCCGAAACGCCGCTGCCGCCAGCGCTGTTGGCGTGCTTCGAGTACGCGCTGATCCACATCGCCGAGGATCGGCGCATCTGCGGTGAGACAGGCAACCGCGCAGCGCCGGCCGGCGTGGCGCGCCGGATTCCGTTCATCATCACCGGCGTGCAGACAGTGGCCGACGTCGACGCGGCGTTCGCGCGCGGCGCGGCGGCGAGCGTCGGCTGGCCGCTGGACGACGCGCAGCACCGCCAGGCGCGCCCGCTGCAGCCCGGGCAGGCGGTGGTGCTCGAACTGTTGCGGCTGGTGCGCGACGACGCCGAACTGTCCAAGATCGAAGCCACGCTGAAGCGCGACCCGGCGCTCGCGTTCAAGCTGCTGCGGCTGGTGAACTCGGCCGCGTTCGGCCTGCCGGTGCAGATCACCAGTTTCCAGCACGCCGTGATGATGCTCGGTTACAAGAAGATGATGCGCTGGCTGTCACTGCTGCTGGCCACCGCGTCGAAGGACTCCAACACCTTCCCGCTGATGCACGCGTCGATCCGGCGCGGGCTGTTCCTCGAGTACCTAGGGGCGGGCGAGGACGGCGCCAACGAGCTGCGGGACGAGCTGTTCATCACCGGCGCGTTCTCGATGCTCGACCGCATCACCGGCGCATCGTTTACGCAACTGTTCGAGCTGATCGCGCTGCCGGAAAGCGTGATCGACGCGATCATTCACCGCAAAGGGCCGCATGCGCCGTTCCTAACGCTGATCGAAGCGATCGAACGTTCCGACCCCATCGGCATCGCGCGCCAACTCGAAACGCTGGCCGTGCCGATCGGCGCCTGCAATCAGGCGTTGCTGAAGGCGATGGCGGCCGCCGACATACTTGACGCCGACCTCTGATGCGCGGGTCCCGAGCGGCGCGCCGCCGTCCCTAACCGGCGCGCGCCCCGGCGGCGAGCGCTGGATGCCCGGCGGTGGCAGGCAGCATGCGTTCGAGCAGGGCTACGACCTCGAACACGGCGTTATTGCGCAGGCCACGCACGCGCTGGCGATACGAATCCAGTTGCGAGAGCAGTTCGAACACGGCAGGGCGGATGTCTCTGGCGGACCGTATGACCAGCCCTACGCCCTCATCGCGCACCCAGCACGCGTTGTAGCGCTCCTGCGGCATCGTGGCCGCATTGCGGAAGGTCACGACCGGCAAGCCGAGATGGATTGCCTCACTCAGGCTGCCGGGGCCGGGCTTGCCGATGAAAAAGTCGCCCAACTGCAAGTAGCGCCGCATCTCGCGCGTGAATCCGACCACGGCACGCGGCGCCGCATCGCGCCGCGCGAGCAGCTTGTGCGCCAAAGCGGCGTTGTGGCCGCATAGCAGGATCAACTGCACGTCGGCGAGTTCGCGCGCGATGGTCACCATCGCGGGCGCGCCGTAGCCGCCGAAGCAGACCACTCCCGTCGCCGCCTCCGGTCGCAGACCCAGCGCCCGGCGCTCCGCCGCGGGGTTGGCCAGCACCGGCCCGTAAAAGCTCGGGTGCAGCACCATGCCGGAGACGCGATGCACCCGGTGTGGCGGCACACCCAGGGCGTGCGCCTGCGCCACCGCGCGCGCGGTGCCGCACACGACATGCTGGCCAGTGTCGGGTTCGATCCAGAAGTGCGGCGGATAGTCGGCCAGATCGGTCATCACCGTGAAATATGGCGTCCCGGGCAGCACCCGATGCAAGCTGTCGATCAGCGGCCGGTTGAAGTTCGGAATGACCGACACCACCAGATCCGGGCGCGCGTGCTCCCAATGCGGCATCAGCCGCTCCACGAGCGCATTGTGCGTGGCGCGGATGCAGGCCTGGAGCAGTCGCAGCTCCTGCGCCAGCCCCAGCGTCCAGCCGCGCCGCAGCCGCAGGTTGTACAAATCCTCGGGCGCCAAGCCCGTGAGGCGCCGGAAGCGTTGCGCGGGGTCGAGGATGTCGAACAGGTTGACCGCGCGCGCCTGGCGATGCGGGTGACGTTGCGCGATGACGTCGGTCAACGCGCGCGCCGCGGCCTGGTGACCGCCGCCGGCGTTGAAGTAAACGATTTCGATGCGCACCACGGTTCGGTCGATACGCTGACGTCGGCATCGTCGCCAGCGGCGATGACCGCGCGATGACACGCGGCCGGCGCACAGGGCCCGATACAATGCGCGCCGCGCCCGAGCGCCGCACGCAGCCTTCCTTCCCGCATGTCCTCCAGTCACCGTTTCTACGCGTTCGAAGGTCCGAGCGCGCTCAGCCCCTTTCGCGCCGAAGCCCTCGCCCAGCGCATCCGGCCGCTGGCGCCGACCTGTGCAGTCCGCGCGCAGCACGTGCATTTCGTGCACGCAGGGCGCGAGTTGACACCGGCCGAAGTGGACCGGTTGCGCGGCCTGCTCGACTACGGCGCGCCCTTCGACGGGCCGCTCGCGCCGCCGGCGCTCGGCTTTCTGGTCGTGCCGCGTCTCGGCACCGTCTCGCCGTGGGCGAGCAAGGCGACCGACATCGCGCGCAACTGCGGGCTGGATGCCGTGCTGCGGATCGAGCGCGGCACACGCTATTGGATCGGCGTCTCACGGGGCACCGACGATGCGCAGCGCGCGTCGATCGGCGCCCTGCTGTACGACCGCATGACCGAAAGCCTGCTCGATCCGCAGGCGGAGCCGTCCAGGTTGTTCGAGGAGGTGACGGCCAGGTCGTTGGCGACGATCGAGCTGGGTCGCGCGGGGCGCGTGGCGCTGGAGCGCGCCAATCGCGAAATGGGCCTGGCGCTGGCCGACGACGAGATCGACTATCTGCTGCAGGTGTACCGCGACTTGGGCCGCGATCCGACCGACGTCGAATTGATGATGTTCGCGCAGGCCAACTCCGAGCACTGCCGGCACAAGATCTTCAACGCCAGTTGGACGATCGACGGCGCGCCGCAGGCCGACTCGCTGTTCGCGCTGATCCGCGCCACGCACGCCGCCCATCCGCAGGGCACGGTGGTCGCTTACAAGGACAACGCGGCGGTACTCGAAGGGCACACCGTACGGCGGTTCTTCCCGCGTGCCGACAGCGCCGTGGGCGTCGAGTACGGCCGCGTCGACGAACCGGCGCACATCGTCTTCAAGGTCGAGACGCACAACCATCCGACCGCGATCTCGCCGTTTCCGGGCGCCGCCACCGGTGCCGGCGGCGAGATTCGCGACGAAGGTGCGACTGGGCGCGGCGCCAAGCCGAAGGCTGGCCTGTGCGGCTTCTCCGTCTCGCATCTGCGGCTACCCGATGCGCGCCGCGCCTGGGAGTTCGATCACGACGTCACGACTGCGGCGCGCAGCGGCAACGACCTGGGTTTTCCGGGGCGCATCGCGTCGGCGCTGGCGATCATGCTGGAAGGCCCGATCGGTGCCGCTTCGTTCAACAACGAGTTCGGGCGGCCGAACCTGCTCGGTTACTTCCGCAGCTACGAGCAGAACGTCGGCGGCGTGCGCTACGGCTACCACAAGCCGATCATGATCGCCGGCGGTGTGGGCAGCATCCGCGCCTCGCTCACGGACAAGCGCGACCTGCCGCCCGGTACGCTGCTCGTGCAACTGGGCGGCCCGGGCATGCGCATCGGCTTGGGCGGCGGCGCCGCCTCGAGCATGGGTGCGGGCGCCAATGACGAATCGCTCGACTTCGACTCCGTGCAGCGCGGCAACGCGGAGATGCAACGCCGCGCGCAGGAGGTGATCGACCGCTGCGCGGCGCTGGGAGAGGGCAATCCGATCCTTTCGATCCACGACGTCGGCGCCGGCGGGCTGTCGAACGCGCTGCCCGAACTCGCGCACGGGGCGGGGCGCGGCGCGCGCGTCGACCTGGCGCGCATTCCGGTGGAAGAAAGCGGGATGAGCCCGCTGGAAATCTGGTGCAACGAAGCGCAGGAGCGTTACGCGTTGGCCATCGATCGCGCGCGGCTGCCGGCTTTCGACTGGTTGGCACGGCGCGAGCGCTGCCCGTACGCGGTGCTCGGCGAGATCGCGGACGACGGGCGTTTGGTGGTTGCACGCCCCGGCGAAGCCCCGGCCGTAGACATGCCGCTCGACGCGCTGCTCGGCAAGCCGCCGCGCATGCACCGGGAGGTGTCGCACGTCGTGCGCACGTTGCCAGCGGTCGATACCGCTGGCCATGATCTGGCGCAGGTCGCGCTCGACGTACTGCGGCATCCGACCGTCGCCAGCAAGTCGTTCTTGATCACGATCGGCGACCGCAGCGTGGGCGGGCTTGTGTGCCGCGACCAGATGGTTGGGCCATGGCAGGTGCCGGTGGCCGACTGCGCGGTGACGCTGGCCGACTTCGACGGCTACGCCGGCGAGGCGATGGCGATGGGCGAACGCACGCCGCTCGCCGTGATCGATGCCGCGGCCGCGGCGCGCATGGCGATCGGCGAGGCGCTGACCAATCTTGCGGCCGCCGACGTCGAGCTGGCGCGCGTCAAGCTGTCGGCCAACTGGATGGCCGCCTGCGGCGAGCCGGGCGAGGACGCAGCGCTGTACGACGCGGTGCGCGCCGCCAGCCGTCTGTGCATCGAACTGGGCATCAGCATTCCGGTCGGCAAAGATTCGCTGTCGATGCGCACCGTCTGGCGTGACGGCGACAAGGAACGCCGGGTGATCGCGCCGGTATCGCTGATCGCCTCCGCCTGCGCGCCGGTGGCGGACGTGCGCCGCACGCTGACCCCGCAGTTGCGCACGGACGCGGGTGACACCGTGTTGATCCTCGTTGACCTGGCGGCCGGCAAACAACGGCTCGGTGGCTCCATCTTCGCGCAAGTGACGGGCCAGATCGGCAACGAAGCGCCGGATGTCGAGGCGCCGGCACAACTGGCGGCGGCGATCGCGGCCGTGC
>DATLZG010000242.1:0-6795 GCA_035574095.1 Burkholderiaceae bacterium
GGATCTCTTCCTCGGTGCCGTGCGGATGATGCGTGACCAGATCGATCGCGCTCATCACCATGCCCGGCGTACAGAAGCCGCACTGCAGCCCGTGGCAGGCCTTGAACGCCGCCTGCATCGGGTGCAGGGCGCCGTCGGCCGGGGTGATGCCCTCGATCGTGGTCACCTCCATGTCCTGCGCCTGTACCGCCAGCACGTTGCAGCTTTTCACCGCGCGGCCATTCACGTGCACGGTGCAGGCGCCACACTGCGCGGTATCGCAGCCGACGTGAGTTCCGGTCAGCCGCAGATGCTCGCGCAGAAAGGTCGATAGCAGGGTGTCGGGCGCGACCTGGGCCGTCACCGGCCTGCCGTTGACCCGTAACGACAATGAAACTGACATAGCTGTCTCCTCGGTTGTTCGGTGCGATGCGGCACTGCCGCAACCGCGCCATGGGCTTCGTTCGTTCGCTTGCCGCCGCGGCGATCATGCATCGACTGCGCGCCGACCGCCAGCGCCTCCACTGGCCTCGCAAGCCACGTGCCATTGAACACCCGAGGCGGACGCGGCGCAATGAAAACCCGGTTGCGCAATTCTGGTACAGCGCCCGTGACGCCTGCGCCATAGGCCACGCCTGCGCCATAGAATCGCGCGAAAGGGGAGACAGCCATGGAGCAGCAGGCTCAGTGGCCGCTGCCGCCCGTCGGCGGCAGCGCCGACGATGTGGGCGTGCGCGCGCCGATCGCGGATTCCTGGCGCCGCTGCGCCGGTTTCGGACTCGAGAAGAACCGCGAGCCGGATTTCGGGCCGCTGTCTCCGCGGCGCCTGGCAGAACTGCGCGAACAAAACCGCACGCTGGCGCTGAATGCCCTGCCGGTGATGGAGAACCTGTACCGGCAGATCGTCGATACCGAAAGCATGATCGTGCTGACCGACGCGCAGGGGCTGATCCTGCACTCGCTCGGCGACGACGGGTTCCTGCAGCGCGCCGAAAAGGTGGCGCTGAAACCGGGCGTCGTGTGGTCGGAAAGCGAGAAAGGCACGAACGCGATCGGCACGGCGATCGCGACGCTGGAGCCGACGCTGGTGCACGGCCCCGAGCATTACCTGACGGTCAACCACTTCCTCACCTGCTCGGCGGTGCCGATCTCCGACCCGCACGGGCGGCTGGTCGGGGTGCTCGACGTCACCGGTGACTGGCGCAGCTATCACCGGCACACGATGGCGCTGGTGCGCATGTCGGCGAGCGTGATCGAGAACAGCCTGTTCCGCGGCGCCTTTCCCGGCGATGTGGCGCTGCATTTCCACGCCCGCGGCGAGCTGATCGGCACGCTGTTCGAAGGCATCGCGATCTTCAGCGCCGACGGCACCTTCCGCGCGGCGAATAAGAGCGCGCTGTTCCAGTTCGGTATGGATCTGTCGCAACTGCGCGGCCGCAGCTTCGTAGAGCTGTTCGGCGTGCCGCTGCCGGCGATCGTCAATCAGTTGGCGGTGCGGCTGGACCGACCGGTGAGCCTGACGCTGCCGACCGGCGTGCGCGTGCTGGCGCGCGTGCACGCGGGCAGCGCCGAACCGGTGTCGCACCCTTGCGCGCTCAAGCCGGCGCACGCCGAGGCGCGCGCACGCCCCGCTGGCGCCCCGCCCCCCGGCACGCTGGACGCACTCGATACCGGCGACGGCCAGGTCAAGGCGGTGCTGGAACGCGTGCGGCGCGTGGTCGGCCGCGACATTCCGGTGTTGATCCAGGGCGAAACCGGCACCGGCAAGGAGCTGCTGGCGCGCGCGATCCACAACGCCTCGCCGCGCGCGCGCGGACCGTTTATGGCGGTGAACTGCGCATCGATTCCGGAAGGGCTGATCGAATCGGAGCTGTTCGGCTACGAGGAAGGCGCGTTCACCGGCGCGCGCAAGCGCGGCTGTCCCGGCAAGATCGTGCAGGCCCACGGCGGTACTCTGTTCCTGGACGAGATCGGCGACATGCCGCTCGCGCTGCAGGCACGGCTGCTGCGCGTGTTGCAGGAGCGCGTGGTCACGCCGCTGGGCAGCACGCGCGCGCAGCCGGTCGACGTTGCGATCGTGTGCGCGACCCACCGGCGGCTGAAAGACGCGATCGCCGCCGGCACCTTCCGCGAAGACCTCTATTACCGGCTCAACGGACTGACCGTGACGCTGCCGCCGCTGCGCGAGCGCAGCGACCTTGAAGCGCTGGTCGAGCGGGTCCTGACCTCGCTCGGACCGGAAGCCGCCGGCGTGCGCGTCGCGCCGGACGTCCTGGCGCTATTCAAGAGCTACCGCTGGCCGGGCAACGTGCGGCAGTTGTCCTCGCTGCTGCGCACCGCAGTGGCGATGCTCGACGGCGAGCGCGAACTACAGCGCCGTCACCTGCCGGAGGACTTTCTGGAGGACGCCGCAGGCGCGGCCGAGCACCGCTCGCCCCCGCCGTCGGCTGCACCGGCCGCTTCCTCTGCGATCTCGGCTGCTTTGGAGCCCTTCGATGCGTTGAAGCTCGGCGCCGTGGAGCGCGCGCTCGCCGATCATGGCGGCAACGTCTCGGCGGCGGCGCGCACGCTGCGCATCAGTCGCAACACCATCTACCGGTACTTGGCGCGCCGCCAGTCGGCAAGCGCGGATGTTGCAACGTCGAGCATTGTCCCGAAACGCAGCAAGAAGTCTCCCCCAGCCGCCGCCGGGTGACGGCGCGCGCGCGGGCATGGGGCTTGCAGGTCCGACAGCGCTGCCAACGAGATCCTCGGCCGCCGTCGCCCGTGCCTGCGGGCAGGAGGTCGGATTGACGCCCCGCAGCTCAACTCTATTGGAGGAGACACGATGAGTCCAAATACCGCATTGCGCTCGGCCGCGCTGGCGCTCGGACTGGCGGCGGCGAGCACGGTGGCCGCCCAGCAGGGCTGGCCGGTGTACGGGGGAGACCCGGGCAACAAACGTTTCAGCGAGCTGAAGCAGATCCACACCGGCAACGTAAAGGATCTGAAGGTCGCGTGGGCGCTGCAGCTCGGCTCGCTGCGCTCGCAGGAATCCACGCCGCTGGTGATCGGCGACACGCTGTTCGTCACCTCGTCGCACGGGCCGAAGAACGTCTTCGCGGTCAACGCGAAAACCGGCGAGCTCAAATGGCGCTATTCGCCCGAAGTTCCGGCGGGCATCGAGCAGTACGCCTGCTGCGACGTGAACAACCGCGGGGTGGCGTACGCCAACGGGCGCGTGTTCGTCGGCCGGCTCGACGGTCATCTGGTGGCGTTGGACGCCAACACCGGCAAAGAGGTCTGGAAGACGCAGGTGATCGACTACACGCAGGGTTCGGTCATCACCTCGCCGCCGCTGCTGGTCAAGAACCTCGTCGTCACAGGATTCGGAGGCGGAGAGTACGGCGCACGCGGCTTCATCGCCGCGTACGACCAAGCCACCGGCAAGGAAGTCTGGCGCTTCTGGACCATCCCCGGACCGGGCGAGAAAGGCAACGAGACCTGGAAAGGCGATTCCTGGAAGTTCGGCGGCGGCGTCGCCTGGCACATCGGCTCCTATGACCCGCAGTTGAACCTGATCTACTTCGGCACCAGCAACCCGTCGCCATGGGGCGCATCGGTGCGCGGCAACGACTCGTCCGACATCGGCCCGTACACGAACCTGTATTCGGCGACGACGCTCGCGCTGGATGCGGACACCGGCAAACTCGTCTGGCACTTCCAAGGCACGCCGCACGACGCCTGGGACTACGACGGCGTCAATGAACTGGTGCTCGCCGACCTGACGATCAAGGGGCAGAAGGTGCCGGTGGCGATGAAGGCCGACCGCAACGGCTTTTTCTACGTGCTGAACCGCAAGACCGGCGAGCTGATCTCGGCGGCGCCGTTCGTGCACGTCAACTGGGCCAAGGGCATCGACATGAAGACCGGGCGGCCGATCGAGGATCCCGTCAAGCGTCCGCGGCTCAAGCAGTGGGCGAAGGACGTCTGCCCGAACCTGCTCGGCGGCAAGAACTGGCAGCCGATGAGCTACAACCCGCAGACGGGGCTCGTCTATATCCCGACGCTGAACCTGTGCATGGACATGATGGGTGTGGAGCCGCAATACAAGCGCGGCGCGTTCTATCTGGCGGTGGACTTCGATCTCGGCAAGGCCGGTCCCGGCGGACATCTGGGCGAATTCGTCGCCTGGGACCCGGTGAACCAGAAGAAGGTCTGGGGTAACAAGAACGATCTGCTGTACCTCGGCGGCGCGTTGTCCACCGCCGGCGGGCTGGTGTTCCACGGCGACCTGAAAGGCTGGTTCTACGCCCTCGACGCCAAAACCGGCAAAACGCTGTGGAAGTTCAATACCGGCTCGGGCATCAGCGCGGCGCCGATCACTTACACGGTCGACGGCAAGCAGTACGTGGCAGTCGTCTCCGGACGCACGTTCACGATCCCGGCCTTCTTGGGCCCCTTGGGCGAGAAGATGGTCAACGCCAGCCCCGAGGGCGGCACGCTGTTCGTATTCGAGTTGGGCAAGTGAGAAGCAAGAGAGCCGTTGCGCTGGCGGCGCTGGCCGCCGCCAGCCTGGCGCCCGCAGCGGCGGCGCAGACCGCGCCGCTGCGCTTTTGCGCCGATCCTGACAACCCGCCGTTCTCGGTCGAAAGGCCCGCGCCCGGGCAGGGCCGCGGCTTGTACGTCGAGGTGGCGGAGCGCATCGCCGCTCACCTGGGCGCGCAGCCTCAGTTCACCTGGTGGCTGACGCACTACGGCAAACGCGCGGTGCGCAACACCTTGCTCGCCAATCAGTGCGACGCGTTCGTCGGGCTGCCGAACGACCGCGGCTACATGGGCCGCCAAGCCTTGCTGTCCAAACCTTTCATCCGCGTCGGCTACGCGCTGGTGCTGCCGGCCGGTGCGTCGGTCGCCTCGCTCGACGACCTGCGCGGGCGCAAGGTCGCGGTGCAGTTCAACACACCGCCGCAGCTCGTGCTGGCGCAGCGCGATCTGACCGCCGTGACGTTTCGCACCGGCGAGGAGGCGCTGGCGGCCGTGGGCCGCGAAGCGGACTTGGCCTTCGTCTGGGGGCCGCTCGCCGGCGACTACGCGCGGCGCAACGCCGGGCTGAAGGTCGTGCCGGTCGCGGGCGAAGGCATGCAATGGGAAGCGGTATTCGCGGTGCGCGCCGAAGACGCGGCGCTGAAGGCCCGGCTGGACGCCGCGATCGACGCGCTCGGCGGCGAGATCCGCTCGCTCGCGGACAAGTACGGCTTTCCGCTTGCCGCACCGGTGCCGCTGACCGCCGCCGCGCCGGTGATGTATGCGCAGGCCGTCGCCACCGCCAGCGATGCTCGCCCCGGCCACCGCAACCCCTACTCCGGCAACCGCGAGGCGATCGGCGACGGCCGGCTCGAGTTCAACGTGCACTGCTCGCATTGCCACGCCCAGAACGCGCAAAGCGCCGAGCAGCGCGTCGATCTGCGCCGGCTGCGCATCCGTTACGCGGACAAATGGCCCGAAGTGGCGCTGACCACGATCCGCGAAGGGCGCTCCGACAAGGGGATGCCTACATGGAAAGACGCGCTGAGCGCCGAGAAGATCGACAAGATCCTCGCCTTCCTCGAGACCGTGCAGCGGGACCCAAACTGAGGGAACGGCTGCGCGCACGCCCACCGGCGCCGGCCGCGCCGCGAAGCCCGGCCGGCGCAGCGGCGCTCCGGGCCGGTGGCCGCGGTAGTAGTATTGCGCGCATCCTCGCTATGAACGGCTATAGGATGGCCTATGGACAGCGTCGACGTTCAGGTGCTCAAAAGGGCTGACGAGTGGGTGCGCGCCGGCCGGCGCGCCGTGATGGGAACGATCGTGCGCACCTGGGGTTCGGCGCCGCGCCCCGTCGGTTCGCTGGTCGTGATCCGCGATGACGGCCTGGTGGTCGGCTCGGTCTCCGGCGGCTGCATCGAAGACGATCTGGTCGACCGCGTGCGTGCCGGCAGCGTCGCCGCCAACGGTCCGCAGCGCGTGACCTACGGGGTCACCGCCGAGGAAGCGTTCCGCTTCGGACTGCCCTGCGGCGGCACAATCGAACTGGTGCTGGAGCCGCTGTCCGAACGGTCGCGCATCGGCGAATTGCTGGCGCGCGTGCAGGATGGACTGCAGACGATACGCACGCTCGAGTTGAAGACCGGCCGCGTGACGCTGCAGGACGGCCGCGGCACCGACGTGCTGTCGGTGGACGACGAACGCCTGGTCTCGGTGCACGGACCGCGCTGGCGGCTGCTGATCATCGGCGCCGGCCAATTGACGCACTTCGTCGCCCAGATGGCCTTGGCGCTGGACTATCAGGTGACGATCTGCGATCCGCGCGAGGAGTACGCGGACGGCTGGCTGGTGCCCGGCACGACGCTGGTGCGCACGATGCCGGACGACACCGTGGTCGAATTCCGCCCCGACACCAACACCGCGATCATCGCGCTGACGCACGATCCGAAGCTCGACGATCTGGCGCTGATGGAGGCGTTGAAATCGCCGGCGTTTTACGTCGGCGCGATCGGCTCGCAGAAAAACCAGGCCAAGCGGCGCGAGCGGTTGCTCGAGTTCGGCGTCACGGCCGAGCAGCTCGCCCGCCTGCACGGACCGATCGGGCTGAAGAACGGCGCCCGCACGCCGGCGGAAATCGCGGTTTCGATCCTGGCCGAAATGACGGCGGTCAAGTACGGCTATCGCATACCGCCGCCCGTCGCGCTGCAGGCGGCGGCCGGTGTCGAAGCCGGCTGCGCCGTTACGGCCTGACCTCGGCCTTGGCGAGCGAACGATCGCTCGGCTTGTCGTCGAGCCGCGGCGCGTAGCCCT
>DATLZG010000243.1:0-4104 GCA_035574095.1 Burkholderiaceae bacterium
GCCTCGTGGAGGCACTTTCCGCAGATCGCCGGCCCTCGGCGGCACCGCGCGCGGCATGCGGTGCGGGGCTACGACTACCTGCTGAGCAGTCGGTCGGTTGCGAGTTGAGGACTTCGAGGAATCCGCAACTCAGTCGCACGCGCGTCGGTCGCCGGCGGTCTGGCCTGTGCGCGGCGAATCGGCACGCAGCACCTCCCGCGGAGGCACACCGTAGCGGCGGCGAAACAGCGTGCTGAAGTGCGACGAATTGGCGAAACCGTTCTCGAACGCTGCCGCGGTCACCGAGGTAGCTCGTCCCGTTGCAAGCGCGTCGTAACTGCGCTGCAAGCGTCGGTTACAGATCCACTCGGACACCGACATGCCGCTCAGCTTGAACAGCGCGTGCAGATAACGCAGCGAAACGTGGTTGGCGGTCGCGACCTGCTCGAGCCTGAGTCCGGGGTCCGCGAGATGATCGTCGATCCAGCGTTGGATTGAGCGCAGACGCGCCTCCCGCACGGACCCCTCCGCCTGCGCTTGATCGCCTTCATCGGCCATCAGCGTCAGCGCCAGCAAGTCCATCAATTGCTCGCCGAGCCGGGCGCGGATGGCATCGTTCATCGCGTGGTCTTCCGCGGCCAGCGTCGCACACAGCTCGGCGGCAACCCGCCCCAGCCCCCGCGTCGTCTGAAACGCTGAAACGACCGGGATGCGTGCCCGCGGGAAGCGGTCGCAAAACCGCTCGCGCGGCAGTTCCAGATAGAACGCACGCATCCGCCCGGCGAAGCGCAGTTCGTAGGGCTCCACGGCCGAGAAGATGGCGCCACGCGCCGCGTTCGAGCGGTGACCGCCGCCACGCTGAATGACTTCGCTGCGACCTTGCTGCACCAACTGCACATAGAAGCAATCCTTGTCCAATCGTGCGATGTGCCGGCGCTCGCGGCGGATGTGCTGCTCCGAGAGCAGGATGTCGGTGAGCACGACGTCGCCGTAGTGGGCTTCGCGAACGAACCCTCGATACTCATCCGGGCGCGTGGCGCGCACGTCCACGTGGACGTAACAGTGGCAAATCGCATCCCGCCAGGCGGCGTAGCGCTGCCGCGGCGGCAGCGGGTCGGTAGCGAAGACCAGATCCATCGGAGACCCCCTGGCTCGTTGAAGTGCACTGGCAGAAACGTCCGGTGCGCACCCGCGAAAGAAGAAAGGAGCGCTGCGGACTAGGCTCGCCGCCGCATTTGTTCGGCGAGTCGCCGCGAATTCTGTCGCTCACGTACGGCCGCATGCAAGCCTTCAACCGGTGGAACCAGGAGCGCATCGTGCTCGCGCTCGCCGCGCTGATGGGCATCGGCTTTGCGGTCATGCTGCCCGGCTTCCTGACCGCGGAGAACCTGCTGAATCTCGTGCGCAGCGTATCCATCCTCGGCATGCTCGGCGTGGCGATGGGGCTGGTGGTCATCGGCCGCGGCATCGACTTGTCGCTGGTCGCGACGATGGCGGTGTCCGTGGCCTGGGCGCTGCAGCTTGCGCAGCACGGGCTGCCGCCGGCGGCGGCGTTGCTGGCGGGACTGGCGTTCAGCCTGGCCGTTGGCCTGATCAACGGGGTGCTGGTCGCCTTTGTCGAGATACCCGCGATCTTCGGCACCTTGGCGATGGGTACGCTGGTGTACGGCTTCGGCCGGGACGTTCTGTTCGATCTGGACGTGCTTTACCTGCCGGCGGATGCGCACTGGCTGCGGCTGCTCGGTCAGGGCGAATGGCTGGGGCTGCCGGCGCCGATTCTCGCCTTTGCGGCGGTGGCCGCCGCCGCGGCGCTTTTCCTACGGTACGCACACGCCGGGCGCTACCTGCGCGCCGTCGGCGACAACCTCCAGGCGGCGCGCATCACCGGTGTGCCGGTGCGGCCGATCGTGCTGGCGCAATACGTGATCTCGGCCTTCATCGGCTACCTCACCGGCTTGGTGATGGCGGCCTCGGTGGCCAGCATGAACGTGCGGATCTTCCACTCGACGCTGGTGTACGACGTCGTGCTCGTGGTCGTGCTCGGCGGCATCGGGCTATCAGGCGGCCGCGGCGGCGTGCGCAACGTCGTCGTCGGCACGCTGCTGATCGGCGTGCTGTTCAACGGCATGACGATCATGGACGTCACGTACACGGTGCAAAACGTGGTCAAGGGAGTGATCCTGCTGCTGGCCATCGTGATCGATACCGTCGTCAACCCCCGCGACGAACAGACGTCCCAACAGGGGGACATCTAGAACGAGCCCTACCCAAGGAGACAGAAATGCGGAAGTTCTTCAGTTCCATCCTGGCCGCGGCCACGCTGGTCGCTGGCGCGCACGCGCAGGGTCTGGACGACCCGACGCGCCGCCCCTACTACGAGGCGTTCAAGGGCAAGCGCGTCGTGTTCGTGCCGGTCGCGATGGGCTTCGATCTCACCGAGGGTTGGGCCGCCGGGCTGCGCGAGGCGCTGGAGCCGCTGGGCATGAAGTTCGAGGTGCGCGATCCTAACTGGAACACGAACGCGGGCGCGCAAGTGATCACGACGCTGATTGCGGAAAAGCCCGACGTTCTGGTGGTCCACAACCCAGACGTGCAGTCGTATGCGCGGCTGCTGAAGCGGGCCGAGGAAGCCGGTATCTACGTCGTGCAGATCAACATGCGGTCGGCGTACTCCACCGACGCCTTCGTCGGCGTCGATTACGTGGGTATGGGCGAACGCATCGCCGAGCGGCTGGTGGAGAAGTGCGCGCCGGCCAAGGGCGGCAGCGGCAAGATCGCGATCACGCAGGGCGTGCTGACCGCCGCCGCGAGCGTCTACCAGATGCAGGGCATCGAGAACGTGCTGAAGAAGCACCCGGAGATGAAGCTGGTGTCCAAGCAAGCCGCCGACTGGGACGCGACCAAGGCAAAGAACATCACGGCCACCGTGATTCAGCAGCACCCCGATTTGTGCGGCATCGCCGGCTTCTGGGATGTAATGGACGTTGGCACCGCAGCCGCGATCAAGGAGTCAAAGAAAAACATCTACCTGATCAGCCAGGGCGGCGGCGTGCAGTCCGCCTGCGACGGGTTGCGCAACGGCACTTACTCGGAGCTGGCCGTCTATCACGTGCCAGGGCAGGCGCGCGACATGGCTACGATGATCAAGCAGATGCTGCAGCTCAAGCAGAAGCCAGGCACGACGAAGACCACCCTTTTCACGCCGCTGATCTTTCTGACGCGTGACAACCTGACGCCGGGTTCGTGCTGGAGCCTGCCAGCCCGGCGCTGAACGACGCCGTCGGCGTACTTCCCATCTCGCTGGTTTCCCGGAGCGATCCGCCCCGGGCCATCGAACCGATCTTCACGACGGATGGAACTGTCCGAGACGCTCACGCGGTGGCGCTACCGCCTCGTGCCCGACCAACTGCTCGGCGAGCTGTTAGCCAAGCGCTGGATCGACAACGCGGTGCCGCTCGCCTTCCTGGTCGCCGTGGTCGCCATCTTTGGCTCGGCGATCCCGGATTTCTTCAGCGGCGCCAACCTCGCCAGCTTCTCACGGCAGTGGGGCGAGTTCGGCCTGCTGGTGCTGGCGCTGACCTTGGTGATGGTCGGCGGCGGCATCGACCTGAGCATCGGCTCGACGTTCGCCTTGGGGAACATCGTCGCGCTCGCCCTGCTGAATGTGGCCGAATGGCCGGTGCCGGCGGTGTGCGCGGCGACTCTGGCCTGCGGTGCCGCCGTCGGTCTGACCAACGGGCTGCTCGTGGGCTACCTGCGGCTGCGCGCGTTTCTGACCACGCTAGTCACGCTGATCATCGTGCGCGCCGTCGTGGACATGCTGCTGTTGAAGTACTCGGTGGCCATCGCGGCGGGCTTCAGCGATTCCAGGGTGTGGGCTTTCCTCGGCGAAGGTGCATTGCTCGGGGTGCCCACCGGTGTGGTCGTGGCCGCGGCCGTGGCGGTGCTGATGCACGCGTTGCTCAGTCGCAGCCGCTTGGGCTGGCATGTGTTGGCCAGCGGCGGCTCGCGGCGCTCGGCCCACAACGTCGGCATCCCGGTGCGGCGGGTGATCTGCGGCACCTATGTCGTGTCCGGCACGCTGAGCGCGCTGGCCGGGCTGCTGTTCGCGGCCCGGCTCGGCGG
>DATLZG010000244.1:0-6469 GCA_035574095.1 Burkholderiaceae bacterium
GTACACGAGCGTGAAGCGCGAGCGCGGCTCGCGCGCAAGAACGGATTTCGCCAGCGACAGGATCGGCGTGATGCCGCTGCCGGCGGCGAACGCGACGTAGTGCTTCTCGTGCGCGGCGGACAGCGGTGCGTGAAAGCGTCCTTCCGGCGTCATCACCTCGAGCGTCGCGCCGGCACGAAGGTTGTCCACCGCCCAAGCGGAGAAGCGGCCGCCCGGCACCTTCTTGATCGCGATGCGCAGCTCGCCGTCATCGAGGCCGGAGCAGATCGAATACGACCGCCGCAGCTCCTCGCCGTCGAGCCAGGCGCGCAGGTTCAGGTGCTGGCCGGGCTCGAAGCGGTATTCGGCCGCCAGCGCCGGCGGCACCTCGAACGCGAGGCTCACGGACTCCGGCGTCTCGCGCCGCACCTCGGCGATGCGTAGCCGATGAAAGCGCGGCGTCATAGCGTCTGCTCTGGCGGCCAAAGGCCGCCCGGCCGTTGGCCGCCGATAACACCCCTCTCCCCTCGCGGGAGAGGGGCGCGGGAGAGGGGGCCTCGAGCGCTGATGGAATCGGTCATCGCCACCGGCAGATCTCAGATCGGCTTGAAGTATTCGAACGGTTCGCGGCAGGCGCGGCAGCGATACAGCGCTTTGCACGCGGTGGCGCCGAATTCGGATAGCCGCTCCGTGTCGGTACTGTTGCAACGCGGACAGGCGATGCGCGCGGCGGCGCGCGGCACGAAGGCGACCGGCGCCTCCTCGATCCGGCCCGGCGGAGCGATACCGGCGAGCTTCAAACGCGCGCGCGCGGCGGGCGCGATCCAGTCGGTGGACCACGCCGGCGCCAAGCGCCGCTCGATGCGCACCGCTTGCGCGCCGGCCGCCGCGAGCGCCCGCTCGATTTCACGGTCGATCAGCTCCGTCGCCGGGCACGCCGCATAGGTCGGCGTCACCACCACATGCACGGCATCGTCGCGCACTTCGAGGTCGCGCACGATGCCAAGCTCGGTGATCGACACCAGCGGCAATTCTGGATCGGGCACCCGCCCGAGCGCCTCCCAGGCGGCGCGCGCGGACAACCTCACCAACGCGCCCCCGGATACGTGCGTTGCAGGTACTGCATTTCGGCCAGCAGCCGCCCCAGGAACTCGGTGTGCCGGCCGAGCTTGCCGTGTGAGACGAACGGCGTGCGCTTCGGCACCGTCAGCGTCGCCTGCTGCAGCAGCGGCACCACGCGCGCTTCCCAGGCCGCCTGCAGCGACGGCCATGCCGGACCGATGCCGGCGGCGGCCACCGCCTCGTCCTCCGCGGTCGGCGTGAACAGCTCCGCGGTGTAGGGCCACAGGTAGTCGAGCGCGCGCTGGGTGCGCGCGTGCGATTCCGCCGTACCGTCGCCGAGCCGCAGGGTCCATTCGGCCGCGTGCTGCAGGTGGTAGCGCGTTTCCTTCGCGCTCTTGGCGGCGATCGCCGCCAGTTCGGTGTCGGCGGAGCGCACCAGCCCTTCCCAGAGCTGGGCTTGAAATGCCGCGTACAGGAAATTGCGCAGGATCGTGCGCGCGAAGTCTTCGTTCGGCAGCTCCACCAGCGAGACGTTGCGAAACTCGCCCTCCCCGCGCAGAAAGGCGAGCGCGTCTTCGTCGCGGCCCGCGCCTTCGAGCCTGCCCGCGTGCGTCAGCAGCAGGCGCGCCTGACCGATCAAATCCAGCGCGACGTTGGTCAGCGCGATGTCCTCTTCGATCACCGGCCCGTGGCCGCACCACTCCGACAGCCTCTGGCCGAGGATCAGCGAGGAATCGGCGATGCGCAGCACATACTGCAGATGCGCGGCCGCGGTTTGCGTGGCGGTATCCATCGGCCTCACATGTGTTTGACTTCTTCCGGCAGCTCGTAAAAGGTCGGGTGCCGGTAGATCTTGTCTTCGGCCGGATCGAAAAATTCCGGCTTCGCGTCCGGGTCGCTGGCGTGGATCTGGTCGGCGCGCACGACCCAGATGCTGACGCCCTCCTGACGCCGCGTGTACACGTCGCGCGCCAGCTGCAGCGCCAGCTTGGCGTCCGGAGCGTGCACGCTGCCGCAGTGCTTGTGGTCCAGCCCGCTCTTGCTGCGCACGAATACTTCCCACAGCGGCCATTGCCTGCGGTTCATGCGGCCTTCCTTTCCCGCTGCGCCTGTTTCTCGGCATAGGCGAGCGCCGCTTCCCGCACCCAGGCGCCGTCTTCCCAGGCCTTGATGCGCGCGGCGAGCCGCTCCTTGGCGCACGGACCGTGACCGTTGATCACGTTCCAGAACTCGGTCCAGTCGATGGGGCCGAAGTCCCAATGCCCGCGCTGCTCGTTCCACTTCAGAGCCGGGTCCGGCAGCGTGACGCCGAGGACCTTGGCCTGCTCGACCGTGACGTCGACGAACTTCTGCCGCAGTTCGTCGTTGCTGATGCGTTTGATGCCCCACTTCATCGACTCGCCGGTGTGTTGCGAGTCTTTGTCGTGCGGGCCGAACATCATCAGACTCGGCCACCACCAGCGGTTGACCGCGTCCTGCACCATCGCCCGCTGCTCGGGCGTGCCTTGCATCATCGTCAGCAGCAAGTCGAAGCCCTGCCGCTGGTGAAACGACTCCTCTTTGCAGATGCGGATCATCGCCCGCGCGTATGGCCCATACGAGCAGCGGGTCAGCGGGATCTGGTTCATGATCGCCGCGCCGTCGACCAGCCAGCCGATCACGCCGATATCGGCCCAGGTGAGCGTCGGATAGTTGAAGATCGACGAGTACTTGGCGCGGCCGGCGTGCAGCGCTTCGATCAGCTCGTCGCGCGACACGCCCAGCGTTTCGGCTGCCGCGTACAGGTACAGGCCGTGGCCGCCTTCGTCCTGCACCTTGGCGAGCAAAATGGCCTTGCGCTTCAGCGTCGGCGCGCGCGTGATCCAGTTGCCCTCGGGCAGCATGCCGACGATCTCCGAATGCGCGTGCTGGCTGATCTGCCGGATCAGCGTGCGCCGATACGCCTCCGGCATCCAGTCCTTCGGCTCGATGAACTCGCCGCGCCCGATCTTGGCCTCGAACGCGGCCAGATACTCGGGGTTGTCCGCTGCCCGCAGCGCCGCCGTTTCGTCCTTCACCGCCTGCGGTACATCGATCGCCTGCGTGTACATGTTCAACCCTTCGGCCGTTTGTCCAGAATCCGCTTCGCCTTGCCCAGCGAGCGCTCGATCGTCGCCGGCAGCGCCAGCCGCACGGTGGCCGTGACGCCGATGTACGCCTTGATGTTGTGCTCGAGCCGCCGCGCGGCTTCGGCCCGCGCCTCCTGGCTGCCGTCGGCGAGCGCCGGGCCCATCTCGACGTGCACGGTCAGCTCGTCCAGGTGCTGCGGCCGCGTCACCTCCAGCAGGTAGTGCGGGCTGAGCTCCGGTTGCTTCAGGATCATCTCTTCGATCTGGGTCGGGAACACGTTGACGCCGCGGATGATCAGCATGTCGTCCGTGCGGCCGGTGATCTTCTCGATCCGCCGCATCGAGCGCGCGGTCGGCGCCAGCAGCCGCGTCAGATCGCGCGTGCGGTAGCGGATCATCGGCAGCGCTTCCTTGGTCAAGGTGGTGAAGACCAGTTCACCCTTTTCGCCGTCGGGCAGTACGCGGCCGGTCTCCGGATCGATGATCTCCGGATAGAAGTGATCCTCCCAGACGGTGAGCCCGTCCTTGGTTTCGATGCACTCCTGCGCCACGCCCGGCCCGATGATCTCGGACAGGCCGTAGATGTCGATCGCGTCCATCGCCGTGCGCGACTCGATCTCGCGGCGCATCGACGGTGTCCACGGTTCGGCGCCGAAGATGCCGACCTGCAGCGAACAGGTGCGAGGATCGTGGCCCTGGCGCTGCATCTCCTCGGCGATCGCCAGCATGTACGACGGCGTCACCATGATGATGTCGGGCCTGAAATCGACGATCAGCTGCACCTGCCGTTCGGTCATACCGCCCGACATCGGCACCACCGTACAGCCCAGTTTCTCCGCGCCGTAGTGCGCGCCCAGCCCGCCGGTGAACAGGCCATAGCCGTAGGCCACGTGCACGATGTCGCCGGGGCGCCCGCCGGCGGCGAAGATGGAGCGCGCCATCACCGTCGCCCAGGTGTCGATGTCCTTCGCGGTGTAGCCGACCACGGTCGGCTTGCCGGTGGTGCCGCTGGAGGCATGGATGCGCACGATTCTTTCGCGCGGCACCGCGAACAGGCCGAACGGATAGTTGTCGCGCAAGTCCTGCTTGGACGTGAACGGGAACTTGGCCAGATCCTCGAGCGTGCGCAGATCCTCGGGCCGCACCCCCGCGGCGTCGAACTTGCGCCGGTAGTGCGGCACGTTGTCGTACGCGTGCTTGAGGGTCCAGCGCAGCCGCTGCAACTGCAGCGCCGCGATCTCGTCGCGGCTGGCGCGCTCGATCGGCTCGTAGCTTTCGCTGCGCGGATTCTTCACCGGCATCGTCACTCCTGGCGGCGCTTCAAAGCGCCACGACCTGCTTTCCCTTTTGCGTGTGCGAGCGGCCGCGCATCACCGCGACCGTCTTGCCGTCCTGGTTGGTGACGGCGATGTCGTACACCCCGTTGCGCCCGGCGCTGGCGACCTCGCGCGCCTCGGCGAGCAGCCGGTCGCCCTCGTGCACCGGCGCCAGGAACTCGACCGCGATGCCGGCCGCCACCGTCAATTCGTTGCGGCTGTTGCAGGCATAGGCGAAGGCCGAGTCCGCCAGCAGCGTGATGAAGCCGCCGTGACAGATGCCGAAGCCGTTCAGCATGTCCGGCCGCACGACCATCGACAGCCGCGCGTAGCCGGGCCCGACCGCCTCCACCCGCATGCCGAGCGTCTGCGTGGCGGGATCCTTGTCGAACATCCCGCGCGCCACCGCCTCGGCGAGGCGCTGCGGGTCGATCGGCGTGGCGTCGTTCATCGTCATCGACCGGTGAAGCGCGGCGCGCGCTTCTCGATGAAGGCGGCCACACCCTCGGCGTAGTCGGCCGAGTTGCCCAATTCGCGCTGGAAGTCGCGTTCCAGATCCAGGCTTTGCTCGAGCGTCAGCCCGCCGGCGGCATAAATGGCTTCCTTGGTGCGCGCTAGCCCACGGGTCGGCCCGGCCGCCAGTTGCGCCGCCGCCTTGTTCACGGTGGCCATCAGTTCGGCGTCATCGACGCACTTCCAGATCAGACCCCAGGCTTCGGCCTGCTCGGCGGTGATTCTTTCCGCCAGCAGCGCCATGCCAAGCGCGCGCGCGTTGCCGACCAGCCGCGGCAAAAACCAGGTACCGCCGGAATCGGGCACCAGCCCGATCTTGGCGAACGATTGAATGAAACTGGCCGAGCGCGCCGCGTACACCAGATCGCAGGCGAGCGCGATGTTCGCGCCGGCGCCCGCCGCCACGCCGTTGACCGCGGCGATGACCGGCAGCGGCAAGTTGCGCAGCGTCAGCACCAATGGCTTGTAGTAGTTCTCGATCGACGCCCCCAGGTCACGCGGCGCGCCGCCTGGCGCCACCGCCCGGTCGGCCAGATCCTGCCCGGCGCAGAAGCCCCGCCCGGCGCCGGTCAGCACCAGGCAGCGCACCGCGCGGTCGTTGCGCACCTGCGCCAGCGCGGCGCGCACTTCCTCGTGCATCGCGACCGTGAAGCTGTTCAGCTTTTCGGGGCGGTTCAGCGTCAGCGTCGCCACGCCGGCCGCGACTTCCAGCTTGATGTTCTCGAACGCCGTGCTCATCGGCTTCGCCCGCGCACTCGGTGGAGATGCCAATCGTAATCATTGAACGATCGGTCAATCAATAGCCAGTTTGCCCGGGAAAGCGTCCCGCCGTTGGCGCCAAGGGAGTGGGCCGCGGATGAATCTTTGGCCACGGATGAACACGGACTCACACGGATTGCCGTATCGCGCGATCCGCGCAGATCCGCGTCTCCGAATCAACGAGCCACACGCGGCGATGCGACTCCGACGCGGATGGACGCGGTTCCACGCGGATCTTGCGGTCTTTCCAGGCCGTCGCTATCCCTGCCGATCCATGCCGACAACCTTCGGCGACGCGTAGCCACGGATAACCTCGAACGCTCCTATCCGCGTTCATCCGCGCGAATCCGCGTCTGACAGCCTTTCCGATCGGATTCGTGACCGTCCGTGTCGATCCGTGGCCAAGTAAGTTGCAGCCATCCGTGTCGTTGCGCGCCCCGGCGATCCTTGCGACCCGCGGCTGCAATCCGTGGCGGCACGTATCGTGCTGCCGTTAAGCTGTCGCCCTAGAACCTATCTCAAAATCCCCGACGGCCGCGTTGCGACGAGAAGCGGGCGGACGCTAAGCGGCGCGCGAAGGACAGTAGCTTGGCCTACGGCCGAGCGCGCCAACACCGCGGGCGCCCGCTTATCGTCGCAACCCTGCGGGGCGGGGGCGCCTGGGGCGCATCGCGTCGTTGCGGCTCGGGTCCTTGGCTGCCGCCAATGGTCCCCTCGCCGCGCCTCGCGCTG
>DATLZG010000245.1:0-2830 GCA_035574095.1 Burkholderiaceae bacterium
CGCCGTAAAACACCGTCGGCTTGTGTTCGACCCAGCGCTTGAACACCGCGTCCGGTGTGGGGCGTTCGGCCATCAGCAGCACCGAAGCGCCGACCGACAGCGGAAATGTCAGCGCGTTGCCGAGGCCATAGGCGAAGAACAGCTTCGCCGCCGAGAAGCACAGATCGTCTTCGCGCAGTCCGAGCACTGGCTTGCCGTACAGCTCCGCGGTCCAGAACAGGTTGGCGTGCGTGTGCACGGTCCCTTTCGGGCGCCCGGTGGAGCCGGACGAGTAAAGCCAGAAGCCCGGCTCGTCGGCGCCGGTCGGCGCGGCAGCCGCGAGCGGTGTCTGGCGCGCCAGCAATGGCTCGAAGTCGAGCTGCCCGGCCGCGGCTTGCCCGCGCGCCACCACGACCGCTTTGACCTCGTGTCTGGCCTGCGCCAGCGCCGCTTGCAGCGCGGGCAGCAGCGGCGCAGACACGAAGGCCGCCTGCGCGCGGCTGTGCTCGAGCATGTAGGCGTAATCGGCGGCCGGAAGCAGCGTGTTGACCGCCACCGGCACCACGCCCGCATACAGCGCGCCGAGGAAGACGACCGGCCAATCGCAGGTGTCGTGCATCAGCAGCAGGACGCGCTGCTCGCGCTGCACGCCGAGTTCGGCGAAGGCGGCCGCGCAGCGCCGCACGCGGTCGGCCAACTCGCCGTACGTCAGCCGGCCTGCGTCGTCGATGTAGGCCGCTTTGCCGGCGCGCGCGGCGTTCAGCTCCAGCAGGTGTTGCGTGAAATTGAACTGCTCGGGAAGCGTGCGTGGCATCGTCCGACCCCGGTCAGGTTCTCGTCAGTAAGTGAACGGCGCCGCGCCGAGGCCGTCGAGCACGGCGGCTTCGGCCTGGACCGCCGCCCGGCGGTGATAGAACGCCAGCGCGCGCAGTCCGCCCAACTCCTCGCCGCCGCCGGCCCGGCCCGGCCCGCCGTGCAACGAGTGCGGCATTACGTTGCCGTGGCCGGTGTGCGTCTCCGCCACCGCGGGCGACACGACGTGCACGCGCCCGTGCGTATCGGCGAGCGCCAGCGCCCCTGCCGCCAGCGCCTGCGGATCGGACCCGTACAGCGAGGTCACCAGCGAGCCTTCGCCGCGCCGGATCAACGCGTACGCGTGCTCCAGATCGCGGTAAGGAATCAGCGTCGCCACGGGGCCGAACACCTCGACCCGATGCACGACATCGGCGGCATCGGGTGCGCGCGTGCCGAGCAGTATGGGCGCCGCGCAGGCCGCCACCGCGGGATCGGCATCGATCAGCGCCGTCTGGCTGCCGTCGTACAGCATCTCGGTTTGCGCGCGCAGCTCCGCCACGCCGGCGCGCACCGCATCGAACTGCGCGCGACTGACCAGCGACCCCATGCGCACGCGGTCGTTGCGCGGATTGCCGACCGTCACGCCGGCCAGCTTGGACGCGATCGCTTGCGCGGCGGCGTCGTACAGCGTCGCCGGCACGAGGATGCGCCGGATCGCCGTGCACTTCTGGCCGCTCTTGATCGTCATCTCGCGCACCGCCTCGCGCACCAGCGCGGCGAACGCGGGCGAATCGGCGTTTTCCTGCGGCAGCAGCAGCGCGCAGTTCAGACTGTCGGCCTCCACGTTCACGCGCACCGAACCGTGCGTGACCGCGCGATGGCCGCGGATCTGCGCCGCGGTCGCCGCCGAACCGGTGAACGACACGAGGTCGAACGGCGCCAGCGCATCGAGCAGCCCGGCAGACGAGCCGCACACGATCGACAGCGCACCGTCCGGCACGATGCCGGCCTGCACGACGTCGGCCACCATCCGGTGCGCCAGCCAGGCGGTGGCGGTGGCGGGCTTCGCGATCACCGGCACGCCGGACAGCAGCGCCGGCGCCGCCTTCTCCCACAGCCCCCAGGAGGGGAAATTGAACGCGTTGATCGCGAGCGCCACGCCGCGCGCCGGCACCAGCAGGTGCTGCGACTGGAAAGCGCCGTCCTTGCCGAGCTTGGCGCGGCTGCCGTCGGCTAGCGCGCGCGCCGCGCCGAGCGCCGCGCCCCATTTCGCGTACTGGCCGAGCGTGTAGATCGCGCCGTCGATGTCGATGGCCGAGTCGTTGCGCGTGGTGCCGGAATTGGCGGTGGCGATCTCGTAGTAGCGGTCGCGGTTGGCCTGCAGGACCTTGACGATTTCGCCGAGCAGCGCGGCGCGTTCGCCGTACGTCAGCGCGCGCAGCGCGGCGCCGCCCGCATCGCGCGCGTAGCCGAACGCCTGCGCGAGATCCAGTCCGTCGCTGGACACGCGCACCAGCGCAGCGCCGGTCACCGGGTCGTACAGCGTGGTGCCGGGCCCGCGTCCCTCGACCCAGCGTCCGCCGACGTAGTTGCGCAGCAGTTCGGTCGTCATGAAGTCCTCCCGATGTCCCCAGTCGCGCCGCGCCACCACAGGACGTCGAGCGCCGTTGCGTGCTCCGCTGGCGAGGCAGGCCCACTTGTTTACGGCCGCCCGGCCGCCCGCCGCAGGCACACGAAGTATACTGCCTGTCAGGCAGTATACTTCGCTACGGTAAGGAGAGGGGCGCGGCGTGAAGTTCAGCGAGTTTTATCCGGGACAGGTGATCACGCTCGGGCCCGTGTCGGTCAGCGAACAGCAGATCGTCGAGTTTGCGCGCGCGTACGACCCGCAGTGGTTTCACCTGGACAAGGAGCGCGCGGCGGCCAGCCGCTGGGGCGGCTTGATCGCCAGCGGCTGGCAGACCTGCGGGATCGCGATGCGGCTGGCGTGCGAGCACGTGCTGGCCGGCAGCGAATCGATCGGCTCGCCCGGCCTTTCGTATCTGAAATGGTCGGC
>DATLZG010000246.1:0-2093 GCA_035574095.1 Burkholderiaceae bacterium
CGTCTACACGCGGCCCGAGTCGATGGTCTCCACCACCAAGCGCCATCCGGCGCGGATGCGCGCGGTGCTCGCCGCCGATGCCGAGGGCAAGCTGCTCGCCTACGATTTTCACGGCGACTTCAACACCGGCGCCTACGCATCGTGGGGACCGACGGTCGCCAACCGCGTGCCGATCCACGCCGCCGGGCCTTACCGCGTCCCGCACGTACGGGCGCTGACGCGCGCGGTGTTCACCCACAACGCGGTGGCCGGCGCGTTCCGCGGCTTCGGCGTGCCGCAATCGACTCTGCTCGGCGAGCGGCTGATCGACGAGCTGGCGGAACGCCTGCGCGAAGACCCGCTGGAGTTCCGGTTGCGCAACGCGCTCGCCGCCGGCGACCTGACCGCGACCGGCCAGAAACTGGAGGCGAGCGTCGGGCTGCGCGCCTGTCTGGAGGCCTTGCGCCCGGCTTGGCGTGCAGCGCGGGCGCGCTGCGAGGCTTTCAACGCACAGGCGCATCGCTTCGCCGTGGCCGCTGCCGATGCGACCGATCCGCACCGCCGCTACACGCACGCCAAGCGCCGCGGCGCCGGCATTGCCTGCATGTGGTACGGCATCGGTAATACCGTGATCGCCAATCCGTCGTCGATCAAGGTCGGGCTGCGCCGCAACGGCCGCGTGATGCTGTACAACGGCGCGGTCGACATCGGCCAGGGCACCTACACGATCCTGCCGCAGATCGTCGCCGATGCGCTCGGCATCCCGGTGGCGCTGATCGATCAGGTGTACGCCGACACCGATCTGACGCTCGACGCCGGCAAGAGCTCGGCTTCGCGGCAGACCTTCGTCTCCGGCAACGCGGCCAAACGCGCCGCCGAAGACCTGCGCCGCAAGCTCGCCGCGCTCGCCGGCGCTGGTCCCGAGGATCGCATCGCGCTCGAGGGCGGCACGCTGATCGCCGGCGACCGGCGCATCGATCTTGCGCAGCTCGCCGCCGACGAACACGGCGACGTCGCCATCGGCGTCGGCACCTTCAACCCGCCGACCGTGCCGTTGGACGAAAGCGGGCAGGGTGTGCCGTATGCGACCTACGGCTTCGCCGCGCAGTTCGCCGAGGTCGAGGTGGACATCGAACTTGGCACGGTGCGCGTGCTGGCCATTCACGCTGCGCACGACGTGGGCCGCGCGATCAACCCGACCCAGGTCGAAGGGCAGATCCATGGCGGCATCGCGCAGGGCATCGGCATGGCCTTGATGGAGGAGTACGTCGCCGGCCGCACCGACAACCTGCACGACTATCTGATCCCGACCGCCGGCGACGTGCCGCCGATCACCGTGCACCTGATCGAAGATGCGGAGCCGCTCGGCCCCTATGGCGCCAAGGGCGTCGGGGAGCCCGCGCTGATCGCTACCGCGCCGGCGATCTTCAACGCCATTTATCACGCCTGCGGTGTGCGCCCGGCGATCGCGCCGTGCACGCCCGACCGGCTGCGCGAGCTGCTGCAACAGCGCGAGGGCCTATGAGCGAGCGCGTCGGCGACAGCAGCGTGGGCGAGCGGTTCGAGGCGGCCGAACCGGTCGTCGTCGCCGCCAAGCCGCCGGAGAAGATGGCGGCCAACAAGGTGCTGTGCGAGGCCTGCCCGGTGCTGTGCCAGATCAGCGAAGGCAGGCTGGGCGCCTGCGACCGCTGGGGCAACGTCGGCGGAAAACTGACGCGCATGGACCCGGTGGTGCTGATGAAGCGTCCCGGCGTGGAGGTGATCGCCAGCGGCCATGCGCAGTGGAACGGGCAGTGGCTGAACGACGCGCCGGTGTTCGTCTCCGGCGTCGGCAGCGGCACCACCTACCCCGATTACAAGCCGGCGCCTTTCATCGTCGCCAGCCGCCATCGCGGCGTGGACATGGTCACGGTCGTCACCGAAGGCATCTTCTCCTACTGCAGCTTCAAGGTGAAGATCGACACCGACCGCTACCTCGGCGCGGAGCAATCGACCGTTCGCTACGAAGGCGAGGCGGTCGGGCACGTCACGACGATCGAATACGGCTCGCAGTTCCTGTCGCTGGGCGGCGTGCATCACTTGACCGGCGGTTCCAAGCGCGAAGGCCGCGTGAC
>DATLZG010000247.1:0-2447 GCA_035574095.1 Burkholderiaceae bacterium
GTCACCGCCGTGCCCTCTTTTGCTGCCGCCTTGCATCTTCCCTATACTCGCGCGCGTTGGATCCGGGCGGGTTGCTCGCAGCGCAGTGCGCCGAGCGGCAGGCCGGTCCGACCGGGCCGGGGATTCTAGCGACGCGGCTTCCGCCACCAGCGGTCGCTCGCCGATCGCAATCGGTCCGCAACCGTCCGCGTGCGCCGCTAGCCCCGGCGCCGCGGGCCGAGCGCGATGCGCCGTCGAGCTGACGCATCGTAAGGTGCAACCTAGGGCCGCTGCGCAATCGCAGCGGCCCGGCTGAATCGAGTCGAATTCGGGAAGTTCCGCGCCGGCCCTGATCCAGCGGCGCAGAACCGGCAGAACAAGCGTCCGGTCTCGCAGAGTGAAGAAACGACACGTCCTTCGCGTTGCCCGTGCCGCGCGCCGCGCGCGCGAGCCGGCTGACCGCTCCTTCTGATCCGAGGTTCGATCCGATTCGGCACCCGCGCCCGCACGGGCGCAAGGAGTGCTGAATGAAGCGAATGCTGTTCAATGCCACCCACGCCGAGGAGCTGCGGGTGGCCATCGTCGACGGGCAGAAGCTCATCGACATCGACATCGAAACCGCCGGCCGCGAGCAACGCAAGTCCAACATCTACAAGGGTGTCGTCACCCGGGTCGAGCCGAGCCTCGAGGCCTGCTTCGTCGACTACGGCGAAGAGCGGCACGGCTTCCTGCCGTTCAAGGAGATCGCCCGCGAATACTTCCGCGACGGCGTCGAGGTGCGCACCGCACGCATCCAGGACGCGGTCAAGGAAGGCCAGGAGCTGATCGTCCAGGTCGAAAAGGAGGAGCGCGGCACCAAGGGCGCGGCGTTGACCACCTTCATTTCGCTGGCCGGCCGCTACTTGGTGTTGATGCCGAACAACCCGCGCGGCGGCGGCGTCTCGCGCCGCGTCGAGGGCGAGGACCGGCAGGAGCTGCGCGAAGCGATCGAGAAGCTCGAACTGCCCGCCGGCATGAGCGTGATAGCGCGCACGGCTGGGATCGGCCGTGCCGTCGAAGAACTGCAGTGGGACCTCAACTACCTGCTACACCTGTGGCAGGCGATCGAGGACGCCGCCACTCCGCTGTACCGCGACGCGGCCGGCAACACGACGCGCGAGGCGGTCACCGACGGACAGAAGAACAAGCGCCTCAATCCGGCGCCGTTCCTGATCTTCGAGGAATCCAGCCTCGTGATCCGCGCCATCCGCGACTACTTCCATCCGTCGATCGGCGAGATTCTGATCGACACCGACGAGGTCTACGAGCAGGCGCGCCAGTTCATGAGTCACGTGATGCCGGACATGGTCAATCGCGTGAAGCGCTACAAGGATGACATTCCGCTGTTTTCGCGGTTCCAGATCGAACACCAGATCGAAACCGCGCACTCGCGCACCGTGCCGCTGCCCTCCGGCGGCGCGATCGTGATCGACCACACGGAAGCGCTGGTATCAATCGACGTCAACTCGGCGCGCGCCACCAAGGGCGCCGACATCGAAGAGACGGCGCTGAAGACGAACCTCGAGGCGGCCGACGAGGTGGCGCGTCAGTTGCGCCTGCGTGACTTGGGCGGACTGATCGTGATCGACTTCATTGACATGGAGGAGCCGAAGAACCAGCGCGCGGTCGAAAACCGTCTGAAAGAGGCGCTGCACTACGACCGCGCGCGCGTGCAAATGGGCAAGATCTCGCGCTTCGGGCTGATGGAGCTGTCGCGCCAGCGCCTGCGCCCCGCCCTGTCGGAAGGCACGCACGTCACGTGCCCGCGCTGCAATGGAGTGGGCGTGATCCGCGACACGGAGAGCTCGGCGCTGCACATCCTGCGCATCCTGCAGGAGGAAGCGATGAAGGAGAACACGGCCGCCATCCACGCCCAGGTGCCGGTGGACGTAGCCACGTTCCTGCTCAACGAGAAGCGCGTCGATATCGCCAAGCTGGAAGCGCGGCTGCGCGTGTCGATCGTCATCATCCCGAACAAGTTCCTGGAGACGCCGCACTACAAAGTCGAACGCCTGCGGCACGACGACGAACGCCTCGAGCAGGCGAAATTGAGCTTCGAGCGCGCCGAAGCGCCGGCGACCGAGATCGCGTACGGGCGCGCCGCCACCGAAGGCGAACGCGCGCGGCCGAAGCAGGAGGCGGTCGTGCGCGGCATCCTGCCGCAGACGCCGGCACCTGTGGTCGAGCCTCCCGCGGCCGCGCCGACCGCGCCTGCGTCGGCCGTCTCCGCAGCTCCGCCCGCGCCCCCGCCGGCGCCCTCGCTGTGGCAGCGCTTCAAGCAGCTTGTACTCGGTGCCCCGGCGCCCGCGCCGGTCGTTGCGGCACCGGTCGCCGCGGCCGCAGAGGCTAAAAGTCTACGCGGCGAGCGCAGTCGCGACGGCGAACGGCGCCGCGACCGCGCCCGCGACGAACGACGCGAGAAACAGCGA
>DATLZG010000248.1:0-4075 GCA_035574095.1 Burkholderiaceae bacterium
GATCGTCAACACCTGGTCCGACGTCAACCCGTGCCACGCGCACTTCAAGCAGCGGGTCGAGGACGTCAAGCGCGGCGTGCTGCAGGCCGGCGGCTTGCCGCTCGAGCTGCCGGCGCTGTCGCTGTCGGAGCCGATCGTCAAGCCGACCACGATGCTGTATCGCAACCTGCTGGCGATCGAAACCGAGGAGCTGATCCGCAGCCATCCGGTGGACGGCGCGGTACTGATGGGCGGCTGCGACAAGACCACGCCGGGGCTGTTGATGGGCGCGTTTTCCGCCGGCGTGCCGTGCATCTTTCTTCCGGCCGGGCCGATGCTGCGCGGCAACTGGAAGGGCAAGGTGCTCGGCTCCGGCTCCGACGCCTGGAAGTACTGGGACGAACGCCGCGCCGGCCGGCTCAGCGCTGCCGAATGGGAGGAGGTCGAGGCCGGCATCGCGCGCAGCCACGGCACCTGCATGACCATGGGCACCGCGGCGACGATGATGGGCATCGCGGAAGCGATCGGCATGACGCTGCCCGGCGCCTCGTCGATACCGGCGCCCGACGCCAACCATCCGCGCATGAGCGCCGAATGCGGGCGGCGCATCGTGCAGATGGTGTGGGACGATCTGACGCCGGCGCGCCTGCTGACCCGCGCCAGCTTCGAAAACGGCATCGCCTGCGCGATGGCGATGGGTTGCTCGACCAACGCGATCATCCATTTGATCGCGCTGTCGCGCCGCGCCGGGCATCCGGTGACGCTGGACGACTTCGACACCGCCAGCCGCCGCGTGCCGGTGCTCGCCAATGTCCGGCCCAGCGGTGACAGGTATCTGATGGAGGACTTCTACTACGCCGGCGGGCTGCCCGCGCTGCTCAAGCGCATCGAGCGCCATCTGCATCTGGACGCGCGCACCGTCAACGGCCGCACGCTGGGGGAGAACATCGCGCAGGCGGCGGTTCACGACGACGACGTGATCCGCCCGCTGGACCGGCCGATCTACGCCGAAGGGGCGCTGGCGGTGCTGCGCGGCAACCTGGCGCCGAACGGCTGCGTGATCAAACCGAGCGCCTGCGCGCCGAAGTTCCTGCGCCATACCGGCCCGGCGCTGGTGTTCGACGACGTCCCGCAACTGAAGCGCGCGGTCGAAGATCCGGAGCTGGACGTCACCGAAGATCACGTGCTGGTGCTGCGCTACGCCGGGCCGCTGGGCGGGCCCGGAATGCCGGAGTGGGGCATGCTGCCGATCCCGACCAAGCTGCTGAAGCAGGGCGTGCGCGACATGCTGCGTCTGAGCGACGCGCGCATGAGCGGCACCAGCTACGGCGCCTGCATCCTGCACTGCGCGCCCGAGGCCTATGTCGGCGGGCCGCTGGCCTGGGTCAAAACCGGCGACTTGATCACGGTGGACGTGCCCGCGCGCCGCATCCACCTCGAAGTCAGCGACGCCGAGCTGGCGCGCCGCAAGGCGGCGTGGACGCCGCCGCCGCCGCGCTACCGGCGCGGCTACGGCTGGATGTTCTCGCGCCACATCCTGCAGGCCGACCAGGGCTGCGATTTCGACTTCCTCGAGACTTCGTTCGGCGCGCCGGTGGCCGAACCCGACATCTACTGACCATGACCGCCGCCATGCGCGAAGAAGCCGAAGGCGGTGAGCTGCGCCACGCTGTGCACCGCGCGGTACAAGCGCGGCTTCAGGAACCCGCTCGATCCTCGCCGGTATCGGCCGGCCGCAGAGCACGCGCGCCGAGTTCGCCGGCTGGCGCAAGGCGAAATGGGGTTGACGCCGGCCGACGATGGCCGCCGTTGCTCCGACTGCTACGATGCGGTCATTCGTATGACCGGAGAGGGCGATCCCGGTGGGCGCTTACAGCGTTGCGGCGGCGAAGGCGCATCTCAGCGAGATCCTGAAGCACGTTCAAGCCGGCGCGAAGGTCACGATCGCCAAGCGCGGTCAGCCGGTCGCGGAGATCGTGCCGGCGCAGCAACGCCTGCGCAAGGCGATCGACTGGAAAGCGGTCGAAGCGTTCCGCAAGACCCTGCCGCGGAGCAGGACCTCCGCCGCGCGACTGTTGCGGCGGATGCGCGCTGCCGGCTTCTGATTTCTATCTCGGCACCAACGTGCTGCTGGCCGCATGTCTGGCGGAGCGACAGTCGCAGCGCGTGCGGCGTTGGGTGGATGAGGCCGCGGGCGCGCTCGCGACCGGCGACCGGGCGTTGGCGGAGTTCGTCAGCGCCCTCGGAATCAAAGTACGGCGCGGTGAGCTCAGCGCCGCTCAGGACGATGCGGCTCACTCCGTCCTGCCGGACAACTTTCTTCCGGCTGTTACCGTGCATCGAACCGACGCCGACCTCGTGCAGGTCGTGCCGCTGTTGCTCAAGGAATACGGCCTCGGGCTCCGAACCGGCGACGCCATGCACGTCGCCTTCTGCGTGCGCCTGAAACGGGTCGTGCTGGCGACGGCCGATCGAGTGCTTGCGCGTGCCGCCCGCCGCTTCGGACTGACGGTCGAACGCGTGTATCGAGCGCCGGCGTGCCGATGATCCGCCTGACGCTCGACGAACCGGCATCCCGCGCCGGCCGCGAAGTCGCGGTCAGCGACTGGGTGACGATCGACCAGCAGCGCATCGATCAGTTCGCCGCCGCGACCGGCGACCACCAATGGATTCACGTCGATGCGCAGCGCGCGGCGGCGACGCCGTACGGCGGCACGATCGCGCACGGCTTGCTCACGTTGTCGCTGATCGCCGGCTTGCGGATGAACTGCCTGCAGATCACCGACGCGACGATGAGCGTCAACTACGGGTTGAACCGCGTGCGCTTTCCGGCGCCGGTGCCGGCGGGCAGCCGCGTGCGTGCGCGCTTCGTGCTCGCCGCGGTCGAAGCGGTGGCGCAGGATTGCCTGCAGTGCACATGGGACGTGGTAGTCGAACTGGAAGGCAGCGCCAAACCGGCGTGTGTCGCGCAGACGGTTTCGCGCCTGTTTTCCTGAGCGCCCCGCGCGACGCGGGCAACCGCGCACAAGCGCGGCTGCCTGGCGCGCACCGCGGCAATCGTTCGCTCAGCGGCGCGGCGCGGCGCGGTAGGCGGCTTCGAGCGCGCCGTGTTCCGCGGCCTTGTTGTGCCGCCACCAGGACACCAACGCGTCGAAGTCGCCGCCGAACTTCTTGGCCTTCAGTTCCTGCGTGAGCATGCCGCAGGCGATCGCCGTGCCGGAGTCGACCGACGAGACGGTCGCCGCGTAGTCGCAGAACCAGAACGCCTTTTCGAGTTCGGCGAGCCTGCGCTCGGAGGAGCGCACGTCCATCGCGTGCAAGCCGTCGCGTTGCGACTCTTGCGCGAAGGCGCCGGCCGCGTTGAGCGCGGCGGCGGCGATCAGCAGCGCGGCGGCGCGCGCGCGAGTGCTGCAAAGTTCGTTCGAAGCGAAGTCGCGTGTCATGGCATCTTCCTTTCCTGGGTTCCCCGGGACCGAGTTCACGCCGGGCAAACCCGCCGACGCATCGGCCGTGCCAGCCGCCGCGCAGAGGGCAAACGAACCGAAAATCAGGCGCTTGCGAGAGCACCGGGGCGGTGGGCTCGGAGAGCCGGCCGCCAAATGTGACGGCCGGCCGCCATTCGTCGCGGGCATGCATGCACGTCGGGCCGACGTCATCCGGGCTTGCGGATGCCGAGCTTGCGCATACGGCCGCGCAACGTGCTCGGATTCAGACCGAGCTTTTCGGCGGCGCCGCCGCTGCCTTCGATCCTCCAGTTCGACGCTTCGAGCACGCTCGCGATGTACGCGCGCTCGACCTCCCGCAGCGTGCCCGCGGCGCTGCCCGCCGGGCGCGGCGCGGCGAGCGGCGCCAGCGAGGCGCTCGCATCGAGCTCGCCGCCGTGCGACACGATCAGCGCGCGCTCGATCACGTTCTGCAGCTCGCGGATGTTGCCGGGCCAGTCGTAGACCTTGGCGCGCTCGACGAACGCGGGCGCGATGCCGTTCAGTTCGCGCCCGAGCCGGCGCGCGCTGCGGGCGGCGAAATGCGCGAGCAGCCGCGGGATGTCGTCGCGCCGTGCGCGCAGCGGCGGCAGGTGGATCGGGAACACGTTCAG
>DATLZG010000249.1:0-2702 GCA_035574095.1 Burkholderiaceae bacterium
GCCGGCGCAGGCGCCGGCGGCTGCATGGCACATGCGCCGCAAAGGCCGGCGGCGAGGGCGATGCAAAGCCGACGTAGGGTCATCGGAAATTTCGCGGCGCAGGGTCTCACCGTAGCAGAACCAGGTCCCAGCTGAAACGCGCTTCGCGGCTGAGCGCGCCGAGCGATTGCCAGATCGAATCGCCGGGTCCGGTCTGCCCGCCGGAAAACAGCGAGGCACCGCGGTCGAAACGGCGCTTCCCGTATTCCTTCGATCCGTGTTCCCTGTGGAAGCGCCCATACGGATCGTGGCACAGGAAGTCCTGTCCGCCGCTGCGCATGTCGGCCATGCCGGAGTAGCCCAGCACGACGATGATGTGTCCCTTGACGCGCTCGTGGCTCACGCCCACCAGCACCGGCCAGCCGTCGTCGATCGAGCGCTTGATCAGCGCCTGCGCGCGGCTCTCGCTTGGGATACCGGACTCGCGCCGAGCGCGAATGCCGTAGGCGCCGAAGTACTTGTTGAGCCACCAAGCGAAGTTGTCGTGCGCGTTGCGCGGCTTGCTCGGCCGCTGCGGCGATTCGTTCACCTCGCGCCAGATGTCCTCGATGTCCATCTCGCCCGCGCCGGTGCAGACACCGAAGCGCTGCTCGAGATAACTTGCCACCATCTTCAGGCAGGTCGATTGACAGGTGATCGGGGTGGGCTGCACGAAGTAGGGCACCGAAAGCGATGGCATGCGATCTCCGTCGGCTCTCAATCGAACGCGTACGCGAAATCCCCGTCCGCCACCGACAGCGCCACGCGGTTGATCGCGCCGCCGGCCGCGAGCCGTTGCAGGTACTCGGTGCTGATGCGCGGCAGCACGGTATTGGTGAGGATCGCGTCCACGACCCGCCCGCCGCTTTCGGTTTCGTTGCAGCGGCCGACGATCAGTCGCACCACGTCGTCGCCGTAGGTGAACGGCACGCCGTGGTTCGCCTCGACGCGCTTCTTGATGCGCTCCAGTTGCAGCCGCACGATCGCGGCCAGCATCTCGTCGCTCAACGGGTAGTACGGGATCGTCACCACGCGGCCGAGCAGCGCCGCCGGAAACGCCTTCAGCAGCGGCTCGCGCAGCGCCTTGGCGATCGCTTCGGCGTCCGGCATCAGCTCCGGATCCTTGCACAGGCTCATGATCAGATCGGAGCCGACATTGGAGGTGAGCAGGATGATCGTGTTCTTGAAGTCGATGTAGCGGCCCTCGCCGTCTTCCATCCAGCCCTTGTCGAACACCTGGAAAAACAGCTCGTGCACGTCCGGGTGCGCTTTCTCGACTTCGTCGAGCAGCACCACGCTGTAGGGCCGCCGGCGCACCGCTTCGGTCAGCACGCCGCCTTCGCCGTAGCCGACGTACCCGGGCGGCGCGCCTTTCAGCGTCGACACCGTGTGCGCTTCCTGGTACTCGCTCATGTTGATCGTGATGACGTTCTGCTCGCCGCCGTACAGCGCCTCGGCCAGCGCCAGCGCCGTCTCGGTCTTGCCGACACCCGAAGTGCCGGCGAGCAGGAACACGCCGATCGGCTTGTTCGGGTTGTCCAGCCGCGCGCGCGCCGTCTGGATGCGGCGCGCGATCATCTCCAGCGCGTGGCGCTGGCCGACGACGCGCTGGTTCAGCGTCTCGGCCAGCCGCAGCACGGCGTCGATCTCGTTCTTGACCATGCGGCCGACCGGAATCCCGGTCCAGTCCTGCACCACGCTCGCGACCGCCTGTTCGTCGACCGTCGGCAACACGAGCGGCGCGTCGCCCTGCAGCGCTGCGAGCTGGCGCTGCAGTTGCGCCAGCTCGGCGAGCAGCGCCGCGCGGTCGGGTGCCGCGGCGGCGGCGGGATCCGGCGTATCGACCGGCTGCGCGCCGCGCCGCAGCGCCGCGCGCAACTGCAGCACGCGGTCGACCAGCGCCTTCTCCTCGCGATAGCGCGCGTCGAGCGCGGCGAGCGTCTGCCGCTCCTTCGCCAGAAGCGCTTCGGCCCGCGCCTTGCGCGCCGCGACCTCGATGCCGATCGCCTCTTCGCGGCCGATGATCTCCAGCTCGGTCGTCAGCGCTTCTATGCGCCGCTGGGCGTCTTCGACCGCCGCCGGCGTGGCGTGCTGGCTGACCGCTACGCGCGCGCAGGCAGTGTCGAGCAGGCTGACCGCCTTGTCCGGCAACTGGCGTGCCGGGATGTAGCGGTGCGACAGCCGCACCGCGGCTTCGATCGCTTCGTCGAGCAACTGCACGCGGTGATGCTTTTCGAGCACGGAGGCCACACCGCGCAGCATCAGCACCGCCTTGTCTTCCGCCGGCTCGGGCACCTGCACGACTTGGAAGCGGCGCGTCAGCGCCGGATCCTTCTCGATGTGCTTCTTGTACTCGGCCCAGGTGGTGGCGGCGATCGTGCGCAGCTTGCCGCGCGCCAGCGCGGGCTTCAGCAGGTTGGCGGCATCACCGGTACCGGCCGCGCCGCCGGCACCGATCAGCGTGTGCGCCTCGTCGATGAACAGGATGATCGGCTTCGGCGAGGACTGCACTTCGTCGATCACCTGTCGCAGGCGGTTCTCGAATTCGCCCTTCATGCTGGCGCCGGCCGCCAGCAGACCCACATCGAGCGCATACAGCGACACGTCGCGCAATTGCGGCGGTACGTCGCCGCGCGCCAGCCGCAACGCGAAACCTTCGACGACCGCGGTCTTGCCGACGCCCG
>DATLZG010000250.1:0-2591 GCA_035574095.1 Burkholderiaceae bacterium
CCTGCGCGCGCAACCCGGCAAGGTCGAGCCAGTCGATCAGAAGCCAGGCGAGCGCTGGGAAGACCAGCAGCTTCACGGCCGTCAGATAGGCGAGCAGCGCGCGCTGTTCGCGCACCGCGGCCAGCGTCAGCCCGGCGCCGATGCATAGCAGCCCCAGCGCGAGGCTTGCGGTGCCCAGCTTGCCGAGCACATTGGCCAGCGTCGGGTGCAGCCGCAGGCCCAGCACGTTGACGAGCAGGCCGCCGACCGTGGCGAGGATCAACGGGTTGAGGGCCAACTCCCGCAGCAGCGCCGCTCGCCGGTAGCGCGCCAGCGCCGTCACCGCCAGCACGTTGGCCAGTGGCACCACGAACGCGACGATCAAGGCCATCAGCGCCACCGCCGGCGCGCCGTACAGCGCCTGCGCGAACGCCAGTCCGACGTAGGAGTTGTAGCGGAAGGCGGTCTGCACGCAACTGGCATACACGTCGGCCGGCGGGCGCAGCAGCGGCCGCGCCAGCACGCCGAGCACAACCGCGCCGAAGAAGGCCCCCACCGCCGCCGCCAGCACCGGCAGCTCCGCGCCGATCGAGAACTGCGCCGCCGCGATGGCGTTGAACAGCAGCGCCGGAAACAGCACGTAGTAGACGAGTTTTTCCGCGCCGCTCCAGAAGCCGCGCTCGAAGCCGAAGCCGCGCGCCAGCAGCCAGCCGAGCGCGACCACCGCGATCTCGGGCAGGATCAGCAGAGCGGTGGAAAGCATCGCGCTTCGGGATCGTCCAGATTCGGAGTTTGAACGATCGCCGTCCGTTTGGTCGGCCGTGCGGCGCGCGCCTATAATCCGCCGCCTCGCTGCTGCTGTAGCTCAGCTGGTAGAGCAACTGATTCGTAATCAGTAGGTCGGTGGTTCGAGTCCACTCAGCAGCACCACCACCGCGCGACAGTTGCCGTGTCGCAGCCGCGATGCAGCGTGCCTCGACGCTTCGCCGCGGCTTCGCGCGGGCTCGCGTGGCGAGCCCGCGGCGATCGAGAATCCCTCCGGGTCGAGCCCCGTCCCCTCCCGCGGGCAAGACCAGCATGGCCGGCCTGTTGATGAAAGAGCTGATCGCGCGCGGCGACCTGCAGCGCTGCCTGGTCGTCTGCCCCGGCAATCTGGCCGAGCAATGGCAGGACGAGCTATACACGCGCTTTCACCTGCCGTTCGAGATCCTGACCCACGACAAGCTGGAGGCGGCCCGCACCGGGAACTGGTTTCTCGAAAACGATCTGGTGATCGCGCGCCTGGACAAGCTGTCGCGCAACGAAGACGTGCAGGCCAGAGTCGCCGCACCCGATTGCCGCTGGGATCTCGTGGTCGTCGACGAAGCGCACAAGATGAGCGCAACCTTTTTCGGCGGCGAGATCAAGTACACGAAGCGCTATCGGCTCGGGCAACTGCTGTCGGGGCTGACGCGGCACTTCCTGCTGATGACCGCGACACCGCACAACGGCAAGGACGAAGACTTCCAGCTCTTCATGGCGTTGCTCGACGGCGACCGCTTCGAGGGCCGCTTCCGCGACGGCGTGCACGCGGTCGACGTCTCGGACCTGATGCGGCGCATGACCAAGGAAAGCCTGCTGAAGTTCGACGGCCGGCCGCTGTTTCCGGAGCGCCGCGCCTACACGGTGGCGTACCGGCTATCCGATGCGGAGGCGCAGCTGTACGCCGAAGTGACCAACTACGTGCGCGAAGAATTCAACCGCGCCGATGCGCTCGCCAACAACAAGCAGGCCGGAACGGTCGGCTTCGCGCTGACCATCCTGCAGCGCCGGCTCGCTTCCTCGCCCGAGGCCATCTACCAGTCGCTGCGCCGCCGGCGCGAACGGCTGGAGTCGCGGCTGCGCGAACTGCAACTGCTGCAGCGCGCGAGCGAGGTCGGCGCCGTCCTGGCAGCGGATTCGTCGCAACTGGACGCCGACGCCGTCGACGAGCTGGAAGACGCGCCCGACCACGAGGTCGAGGCAACCGAGGAGAACATCCTCGACCAAGCGACCGCCGCGCGTTCGCTGGCCGAGCTGCAGTCCGAGATCGAGACGCTGCGGCGGCTGGAGGCGCTCGCCGGCAGCGTGCGCCGCAGCGGCGAGGACCGCAAGCGGAACGAACTGTCGGGGCTGCTCGCCGAAATCTTTACGCCGGCCGCCATCGCGGGCCGGGGCACCTTGGTGAGCGTGCCGACGTCGTGCCGCGCGTCGGCCGCGACGCCGGCCGCATCGCCGAGGAGGTGATCGCGCATCTGCAAGCGCTGCCCGGCGCGCGGGTGCGCGTGACGTTGGAGATCGACGCCGAGATCCCGGCCGGCGCGCCCGATCACGTGGTGCGCACGGTGACCGAAAACAGCCGGACGCTGAAGTTCACGAGCCAGGGGTTCGAAGCGGAGTAAGGAAGCTTCGCGCGGCAGGCGCGCGTGCCGCGGCGATCCGCCGCGGGGCGTTCGGCCCGCGGAGGTCAGAGCCGGCGATCGGCGGCGCCGCGCCGAAAGCGAAGGCTCGGCTCGCTGGCCGGGACCGCCGGCGCGGTTCTCTGCGGTCTGCTGCGGGCGCGGGGCGGGCAGGGGCTGCGCCCGCGCCGGAAG
>DATLZG010000251.1:0-3005 GCA_035574095.1 Burkholderiaceae bacterium
GGCGCGCCGATGCCGCTGGCGACGATCGAACGCTGCGCCGCCAAGCTGCCGCGGCTGCAACTGATGAACCTGTACGGCGCGACCGAAACGACCTCGCCGGCGACCCTGATGCCGCCGCAGTTCACGCGCGACCATCTGGACAGCGTCGGGCTGCCGGCGCCGTGCGCGGAGATCGTCGTGATGGACGACGCCGGGCGCGAGCTGCCGCGCGGAGAAACCGGCGAGATCTGGATCCGCGGGCCGATGGTGGTACCCGGGTACTGGAACGATCCGCAGGCCACGCAGCGCGAGTTCACCGGCGGCTTCTGGCGCTCGGGCGATCTCGGTTCCATCGACGCGGCCGGCTTCGTGCGCGTGTACGACCGCAAGAAGGATCTGATCAACCGCGGCGGCTACAAGGTGTACACGGCGGAAGTGGAGAGCGTGCTCGCCGAGCACCCCGCCGTACTGGAAGCGGCCGTCGTCGCCAAGCCCTGTCCGGTGCTGGGCGAGCGGGTGCACGCCTACGTCGCCGTGCGCGCGGAAGTGTCGCCGCAGGCGCTGCGCGCGCACTGCGCCGCGCGGCTCGCCGACTACAAAGTGCCGGAGAGCTACACGATGACCGCCGAGCCGCTGCCGCGCAACGCCAACGGCAAGCTGCTGAAGCGGCTGCTGCGCGAACGGCTTTTGCAGACACTGAGCGAGGAGACGCGATGAGCGACGGGCTTCGGTTCGAGATCCGCGACGGCATCGCGCGCATCCGCTTCGAGCGGCCGCAGGTGCTCAACGCGCTGGACGTTCCGACGGCCGACGCGCTGCTGGATGCCTGCCGCGCGATCGAGGCGCAGCGTGGCGTGCGCGCGGTGGTGCTGTCCGGCGCGGGCCGCGCCTTCATGGCCGGCGGCGACATTTCGACCTTTCTCGCCGACCAGGCGAACGCAGCCAACGCCGTGCGGCGGCTGATCGATCCGCTGCACGCGGCGCTCGCCATCCTGGCGGCGGTCGATGCGCCGGTCATCGCCAGCGTGCACGGGGCCGTGGCCGGCGCCGGCATGAGCGTCGCGCTGGCGGCGGACCTTGCGCTCGCCGCCGACGATGCGCGCTTCACCTTCGCTTACAGCAAGATCGGCGCCAGCGGCGACGGTTCGATCACCTGGAGTCTGCCGCGCGTCGTCGGCCTGCGGCGGGCGATGGAAATCGCCCTTCTTTCCGAAACGCTGGACGCGCAGCAGGCGCTTGCCTGGGGGCTGGTCAACCGCGTCGTGCCGGCAGCGAGCCTGGTCGCGGAAACCGAGGCGCTGGCGCAACGGTTGGCGAACGGGCCGACGCTCGCGTATGGGCGCATCAAGCGGCTCCTGCGCACCTCCTTCGAGCGCGACTTCGTGATGCAGATGGCCGAGGAACGCGAGGCGTTCGCGGCCGGCACGGCGACGGCCGATTTCATCGAGGGCGTGACGGCTTTCGTCGGCAAGCGCGCGCCGAAGTTCGAGGGCAAGTAGCGACGCAGTTAGAACCCATCTGAGAATTTCCGCCCGCCGCGGCCGCCGCGGATATTGAGATAGGTTCTAGTATTCGCACCATCCCGAATGAAGGGGGGTAGACGGCGCAGCAGCGGGAGCGGATTCTTCCCCGCGGTCGGAACGACAACAACATCGTCCAGTTCTACAGAGGAGACACGAATGACGACAGCATCGCTCAGGATGCGCCATGTGCTCGCCGCCGGAGCGTTCGCGCTCGCGGCGTCGCTGCCGGCGACGGCGCAGGAGTTCAAGCTCGGCGTGGTCACGTTCCTGTCGGGCGGCGCGGCCGGCCCGTTCGGCATACCGGCGCGCAACGCCGCCGAGCTGATGGTGGAGGCGATCAACGCCGGCACGGTGCCGGCGCCGTACAACACCAAGGGCATCGCCGGGCGCGAGATCAAGATGGTCCTGGTCGACGAAGCGGGCGGCCCGTCGAAGCAGGTGACCGAGTACCGCAACCTGGTCGAGCGCGACAAGGTGGACGCGGTCATCGGCTACATCTCCTCCGGCGACTGCCTGGCGATCGCCCCGGTGGCCGAGGAGCTGAAGAAGCTCACCATCCTGTTCGACTGCGGCACGCCGCGCATCTTCGAGGAGCGCAGCTACAAGTACGTGTTCCGCACCGGCCCGCACGGCACGATGGACAACGTGGCCGCGGCGCGCTACGTGGCCGAGCTGCTGCCGAAGATGAAGAAGTTCAACGGCATCAACCAGAACTACGCCTGGGGCCAGGACTCGTGGGATGACTTCTCCAAGGCGCTGCAGAAGCTGAAGCCCGGCGTGCAAATCGGCACCTCGCAGATGCCGAAGCTGTTCGCCGGCACCTTCACGACCGAGATCTCGGCCCTGATGCTGAGCGAAGCGGACCTCGTGCACTCCAGTTTCTGGGGCGCGGACTTGGAAGGCTTCGTGCAGCAGGGCAAGGCGCGCGGGCTGTTCGACAAACAGTTGCTGGTGCTGACGGCGGGCGAGCCGTCGATGTTCCGGCTGGCGGAGACGATTCCGGAGGGCACGGTGATCGGCGCGCGCGGCCCGTACGGGGTGTTTGCGCCGGACAACGCGCTGAACCGCTGGTTCCGCGACGCCTACTCGCGCAACTACGGCGCGCCGCCGATCTATGCCTCGTACAAGATGGCGCAGGCGATCCTGGGGCTGAAAGCTGCCGCCGACAAGGCGCTCGGCAAGAACCCGAAGCCGACGCAGGACGACATCATCGCCGCGCTCGAAGGGCTGACGTTCGAGGCGCCCAGCGGCACCGTGCGCATGGCGCTCGGCAAGGGCCACCAGGCGGTCCAGGAGAACGCGATCGGCCGCTTCAAGCTGGTGGGCGGCAAGCCGACCATCGTCGACATCAAGCGCTATCCGGCCGAGTGCGTCAATCCGCCGGAAGGAATGACCAGCGCGAAGTGGATCGAAGCCGGCTTCCCCGGCGCCAAGTGCTGACCGAAACCGCGCGCGCAGGATCAAGGTGCGGCGCCTGAGACGGCCCGTCCCGCCGCGGCGGGG
>DATLZG010000252.1:0-5337 GCA_035574095.1 Burkholderiaceae bacterium
CGCGCACGATCTGCGGCGGCGCCGCGCCGGTCGTCTCCATCAGCCGGTGCACGAACGTGGCGCCGGCGCGGTTGATCATGCTGTTCAGCACGTGGGTGGCGATGATCTCGCGCCGCAGCGGATGCCGCGGGATATAGGCCGCGAAGCGCTCGCGCAGCGCGGCCGGGAAGTACCGCGCCAGCGCGGTGCCGATCCACGGATCCTCCGGCACGTCGGAGGCGAGCAGTTCGTCGAACAGCCACATCTTGCTGTAGGCGAGCAGCACGGCGAGCTCGGGCCGCGTCAGCCCGATGCCCCTGGCCTTGCGCTCGGCGATTTCCTCGTCGCTCGGCAGGAACTCGAGCGCGCGGTTCAGGCGTCCGCTCTTCTCCAGGAAACGGATGAAGCGCGCCTGCTGGTCGAGCAGCTTGACGCCGATGCGCGCGGTGTAAGAGATCGCCTGCGTCTGGAAGTAGTTG
Organism: Burkholderiaceae bacterium; assembly: GCA_035574095.1. Taxonomy (GTDB): domain Bacteria; phylum Pseudomonadota; class Gammaproteobacteria; order Burkholderiales; family Burkholderiaceae_F; genus JAKANT01. The sequence continues at coordinate 459 of DATLZG010000252.1, forward strand.
TCGCGCAAGACGAGCGCGGCGACCTCGTCGGTCATCGACGCGAGCAGCGCGTTGCGCTGCTTCTCGGTCAGCTCGCCCTCGGCGATCGCCAGCCCGAGCAGGATCTTGATGTTGACCTCGTGATCGGAGGTATCGACGCCGGCCGAGTTGTCGATCGCGTCCGTGTACAGCCGCACGCCGGCCAGCGCCGCCTCCACCCGTCCGCGCTGCGTGAAGCCGAGGTTGCCGCCTTCGGCCACCACGCGGCAGCGCAATTCGCGGCCGTCGACGCGCACCGCGTCGTTGGCGCGGTCGCCGACCTCGGCGTGCGTCTCCGTACTCGCCTTGACATATGTGCCGATTCCGCCGTTGTACAGCAGATCGACCGGCGCGCGCAGGATGGCCGCGATCAGTTCGTTCGGCGTCAGCGCCTCGGCTTCGATGCCGAGCGCGCGCCGCGCCTGCGGCGAGATCGGAATGCTCTTCGCCGCCCGCGGCCACACGCCGCCGCCGGCCGAGATCAGCGTCGCGTCGTAGTCGGCCCAGCAGGAGCGCGGCAGTTCGAACAGGCGCTTGCGTTCCTCCCAACTGCACGCCGGATCGGGGTCCGGGTCGATGAAGATGTGGCGATGGTCGAACGCCGCCACCAGCTTGATGTGCTTGGACAGCAGCATGCCGTTGCCGAACACGTCGCCCGACATGTCGCCGATGCCGACGACCGTGAAGTCGGTCGTCTGCGTGTCGATGCCCAGCTCGCGGAAGTGGCGCTTGACGCTTTCCCACGCGCCGCGCGCGGTGATGCCCATCTTCTTGTGGTCGTAGCCGGCCGAGCCGCCGGAGGCGAACGCATCGCCGAGCCAGAAGCCGTATTCGTGCGCCACCGCGTTCGCGTAATCCGAGAATGTCGCCGTGCCCTTGTCGGCGGCCACCACCAGGTACGGATCGTCGCCGTCGTGGCGCACCACCTGCGGCGGCGGCACGACGCGGTCGCCCACGCGGTTGTCGGTCAGATCGAGCAGCCCGCGCAGATAGTCCTGGTAGCAGGCCACGCCCTCGGCGAGATAGGCGTCGCGGTCGCTGGCCGGCGGCGCCTTCTTCAGCACGAAGCCGCCCTTGGATCCGACCGGCACGATCACGGTGTTTTTCACCATCTGCGCCTTGACCAGGCCCAGCACCTCGGTGCGGTAGTCCTCGGGCCGGTCCGACCAGCGCAAGCCGCCGCGCGCCACCTTGCCGCCGCGCAGGTGCACGCCCTCGAAGCGCGGCGAATAGACGAAGATCTCGGCGTACGGCTTGGGCTGCGGCAGCCCCGGCACGCGCGCGCAGTCGAACTTGAAGCTGACGAAAGCGCGCCGCGGCCCCGGCGCGCCTGTGGCCCCCGGGCCGGTGCGCCAGAAGTTTGTGCGCAGCGTGGCCTGCATCGTGCCCAGGTACTGCCGCAGCACGCGGTCTTCGGACAGGCTGCCGACGCGCTCCAACGCCGCCTCGATCGCCCGCGCCTGCCGCGCGGCAGCCTCGGCGTCGGCCGCCGCCGGGTCGAAGCGCAGCTTGAAGAAACGCACCAGCATGTGCGCGATGCGCGGGTGCGCGGCGAGCGTGGACTCGATGAAGCTTTGCGACAGCGGAAAGCCGATCTGGCGGAAGTAGCGCGCGTAGGCGCGCAGCACGACCACGTCGTCGGCCGCCAGTCCCGCGCGCAGCACCAGGCGGTTGAAGTCGTCGTTGTCGACGCGGCCGGAGAACACCGCGGCGAAGGCGTCCTCGAACAGCCGCGCCAGCGTCTCCAGCTCGGCGTCTTCGGCGACCTGCGCCTGCATCGCGAAATCGTGCAGCCAGACCGCATCGCCGTCGGCGCCGATGCGGTGGCGGTTCTCGCTCAGCACGCGCACGCCCATGTGCTCGAGCATCGGCAGGCTTTCGGTCAGTGCGACCGGCTGCCCGCGCCGGTAGATCTTGAAGCCGAAGCGGTCGGGCTGCGCCGCCAGCGGCCGGTAGAAGCCGAGCGCGAACGGCTGCGCGTCGCTTAGCGCGTCGATCTTCAGCACGTCGGCCACCGCCGCGCCGGGCGTGGTGCGCTCGCGGTACGCGACCGGGAACGTGCCGCCCCAGCGGCGAAACAGCTGCAGGCCCGTCGCTTCGCCTTTGGCCTCCACCAGCGCGTCGCGCAGCTCGTCGTCCCAGCGGCGCGCGGCCTGCGCCAGCCGGCGCTCGATCGTCTTGCGGTCGTAGGCGGGAATGCGCCCGGGGGTGGTGCGCACGACGAAGCGCACGCGCGCCAGGATGGCGTCGGTCAACAGCACGTCGAAGTCGGCGCCCGTGCCGTCGAACGACTGCGTCAGGATGTCCATGAACTTGCGCCGCAGCTCGGTCGAATAGGCGTCGCGCGGAACGAACACCAGGCACGAGACGAAGCGTTCGAACGGATCGCGGCGGATGAACAGGCGCAGCTTCTGCCGTTGGCCGAGCCGCAGGATGCCAAGCGCGGTTTCGTATAGCTCGTCGGTCGAGATCTGGAACAGCTCGTCGCGCGGATAGGTCTCCAGGATGTGCGCGAGCGCCTTGTCCAGATGGCCGCCCGGCGTCAGCCCCGCGCGGCGCCGCACCTCCGCCACCTTGCCGCGCAGGATCGGAATCTCCGCCACGCGCGCCATGTAGGCGCTGGAGGTGAACAGGCCGATGAAGCGATGCTCGCCGATCACGCGGCCGTCGCTGTCGTAGCGCTTGACGCCGATGTAATCGGTGTAGCCGGGCCGATGCACGGTGGAGCGGGTATTCGCCTTGGTGACGATGACCACCGGCGACGGCTGCCGCGCCACCGCGCGCATCGCCGGCGGCAGCGCGGCGAAACTCGCCGACAGCGGCTGCTGCGGCGATTCGCGCAGCAGGCCGAGGCCGCTGCCCGGCACCAGTTGCAGCGCCTCGACGCCCTCTTGCGTCACGAGGTCGTGCTGCAGGTAGCCGAGCAGCACGAGGTGATCGTCGGCGAGCCAACGCAGGAATTCGCGCGCCTCGGCGGCCTCCGCGGCCGCGGCCGCCGGCGGATGCCGCTGCAACTCGGCGGCCGCGTCGTGCAGCCGCGCCACCATCGGCTGGAAGTCGGTGACCGCCGCGCGCACGTCGGCCAGCACGCGTTCGAGATCCGCCAGCAGCTCGGCGCGCTGCGCGGCTTCGACCAGGCGGTCGATCTCGATGTGCATCCACGATTCGCGCGCGGCTTCCGGCGCGTCCTTGCGCGGCCGGATGCTGAGCAGGCTGCCGTCGGCGCCGCGCTCGACGGCGAAGATCGGATGCACGATCAGATGCAGCGTGGTGCCGCGGCGCGACAACTCCATCGTGACCGAATCGACCAGGAACGGCATGTCGTCGTTGATGATCTCGATCACGCTGTGGCGCGACGACCAGCCGTGCTCGCCGCTCGCCGGCGACAGCACGCGCACTTTCGGGCGGCCCGGCTCGCGCCGCTGCCCGAAATGCCAGTGCGATGCGAGCGCCCCCATCAGCTCTTCGGGCGTGCGGTCCAGCACGTCTTCCGGGTCGACCTGGCGCAGGTACTCGCGTGCGAATTCGGCCAGCGCCTGCGCCTCGGCGGCCGGCAGCCGGGCGCGCATCAGCTCGAGCGCGGCCTCGATCCGCTCGACCTTCAACGCTTCTTCATTCGTCACGTCCAGCGGTGCGTTCATCGCGGTTTCTTCCTCGTCCGCTCGCGGTAACGGCGAGTATGGCCCCAAGTGCGCGCGGCGTGGTCGCCGGCGGTCCCCGAGGCGCGCTTTTCATCCCTCCCGCAGCAGGAGCAAGCGATGAAAGGCGCCGGGCGCGCGGCGCATCTGCCCACGTGCGAATCCGCGGACCCCGCCCGCTTCGACTCCGGGCCGCAAAAAGCCCGGCCGTGGCCGGACGTCGCCGGCGCCGCACGACGAACGAAAGACCGCGCTGGTACCTGGCCAAAATCCGTGACGGCGCTGGCGCCGCGAGCGAGCGCGCACGGGGCGGCCGGAAGCGGTCGCCGCCATGCGCTTCGGCGCCGCCCCTGCGCATTCGGCGCGGCCCGAAACTCGGCGCCGCGCGCCGCCAGCGCCGGTTCAAGGCCGAACGTGCCGTTTCAGTGCTTGTGCGCCCCCGGCGCGCCGGTGCGCACTTCGACCTCCACTTTGACTTCGCCGCCGCGCTCGAACTTCAGCGTCAGCGGAAATTTCTCGCCCGCCTTCAGCGGCGCCTTCAGCCCGATCAGCATCACGTGCAGCCCGCCCGGCTTCAGTTCCGTGGTGCCGCCGCCGGTGACGTCGATCGCCTCCACTTTGCGCATGCGCATCGTGGTGCCGTCCATCAGATGTGTGTGCAGTTCAACCGCATTCGCCACCGGCGCGCTGGCGGACAGCAGCTTGTCGGCGGCGCCGGCGTTCTTGATCTTCAGGTACGCAGCGCCGCTGGTCTGCCCGCCCGCGCTGGCGCGCGCCCAGGCGTCCTCGATCGTCAGGTCGCCGCTCTTGACGCCGTGGTTGTGCGCCCAGGCGCCGGTGGCGACGGCCAGCAGCAAACCGAAGACAAGCCGTTTGGCTTCGATCATGGGTTCCTCCAATCGATTGATAGATTGACTCGGCGGCGATTCTGTCAATCGCCCAAGAAACACGAACCTCGAATTCGATCACGCGCATGCCGAACGATCCGGCAGCCCCTGTTGCTTGGTTCGTGGCGCTACGAGTTCGTCGTTGCGCGCCGGCGGACGTGCCACCGCGGGTAATCGAGCCAACATGGTGAGATTCCTTTCGTACTCGGTTGATCGGACGGCGCGTCGCGCACGGACGTGCGCTCGCGCACAGCGCGCCGCACGCGCGGCGCGCTTGTCAGCGGCGGTTGATCAACCGGGGAAAGGCGGAGCGCGCGGCTGTGCCGTGCTCCACGC
>DATLZG010000253.1:0-2727 GCA_035574095.1 Burkholderiaceae bacterium
CGTGAATAACTGCAAACCTGCTCGACCTTGCTGGCGGCGATGTCGCGCGGATAGACCCCGCACACGCCGCGCCCCTCATGATGCACCTTCAGCATGATCTGTGTCGCCTGCTCGCGCCCTTTGCCGAAAAACTTCTGCAGCACGCCGACGACGAACTCCATCGGCGTGAAATCGTCGTTCAGCAGGATCACCTGATACAGGGGCGGCGGCTTGACCCGAGAAGCTTTCTTCTCTACGACCGTGCCCGCCTCGAACCGCTCAGCCATACACGGATTGTAGGTACGCCAACTGTGCCGACAGGTCCAAAATAAGCGAAGCAATCATAAGTTAACTCGTCGCGCGCGGACGAGCACTGCGTGCATTTCCGACGCTCGCCGGGCGATCGGTGGGAGCCGGTCGGGCCCGCACACGACGACCGGTCGCTGCGCCCGGCCGGGTCGCGGCCAGCGCGCGCCAAACTTGGGCACTTTGACCGCCAAAACGGCCGCCAATTCGCTCGAGCGCTGCGGCGCCGCGACCGAAGCGTCGTATCCGCGCCGCCCGTGCCGCGGCGGGCCTTGACGGTGGCTCGGGTTTGCTCAAAGAATGCCACCCCTGCCCGGACGGGACCGTCGGGGCACGGAGCCGGGGCGCGGGCGAAGGCTTGCCAACCGGCATGGGGAGGGGTCGGAAGGGCAATCCGCCATCGTCGTGCGGCGCCGTGACACCTCAGCGTAAGCGTGCAGTCAGAAGGGAAGAACATGGCAACGGGTACGGTCAAGTGGTTCAACGACGCCAAGGGCTACGGCTTCATCACTCCCGACGACGGAGGCGAAGACCTGTTCGCCCATTTCTCGGCCATTCAGATGAACGGCTTCAAGACCTTGAAGGAGGGGCAGAAGGTCGCGTTCGACGTCGTGCAGGGGCCGAAGGGCAAGCAGGCAGCCAATATCACGGCCGGCGGTTGACGGCGCGGTCCGAAAATTGAAAAACCCCGCCGCGGCGGGGTTTTTTGTCGGCGACGCAACTCGCCGCCTACATGTTGGCGATCATTGCGGCGCCGAACCCCGAGCAAGAGACCTGTGTCGCGCCTTCCATTAGGCGGGCGAAGTCGTAGGTGACGGTCTTTTGCAGGATGGTCTTCTCCATCGACTTGATGATCAGATCGGCCGCTTCGGTCCATCCCATGTGCCGCAGCATCATCTCGGCCGACAGAATCTCGGAACCCGGGTTCACGTAGTCCTTGCCGGCGTACTTCGGCGCCGTGCCGTGAGTCGCCTCGAACATCGCGACCGAGTCCGACAGGTTCGCCCCCGGTGCGATGCCGATGCCTCCGACCTGCGCGGCGAGCGCGTCGGAAATGTAGTCCCCGTTCAGGTTCATCGTCGCGATCACGTCGTACTCGGCCGGACGCAGCAGGATCTGCTGCAGGAACGCGTCGGCGATCACGTCCTTGACGACGATGTCGCCATGCGCGGCCTTGATCTTCATCCACGGCCCGCCATCGAGCGGCTCGGCACCGAACTCGCGCTGTGCCAGCGCGTAGCCCCACTTGGCGAACGCGCCCTCGGTGAACTTCATGATATTGCCCTTGTGCACGAAGGTAACCGACTTGCGCTTGTTGTCGAGCGCGTACTGAATGGCCTTGCGTACGAGCCGCTCGGTGCCCTCACGCGAGATCGGCTTGATGCCGATGCCCGAGGTGTTCGGAAAGCGGATCTTCCGGACCCCCATCTCGTCCTGCAGGAACTTGATCAGCTTGCGCGCTTTCTCGCTTTCCGCTTCGTACTCGATGCCGGCATAGATGTCCTCGGAGTTCTCGCGGAAGATGACCATGTCGGTCTTCTCCGGCTCCTTGACCGGGCTCGGCACGCCCTGGAAATAGCGCACCGGGCGCAGGCACACGTAAAGGTCGAGTTCCTGGCGCAGCGCCACGTTGATCGAGCGGATGCCGCCGCCGACCGGCGTGGTCAGCGGCCCCTTGATCGATACCACGTACTCCTTGAGCGCCGCCAGCGTCTCGTCCGGCAGCCACACGTCGGGGCCGTAGACCTTGGTCGACTTCTCGCCGGCATAGATCTCCATCCAGACGATCTTTCTCTTGCCGCCATACGCCTTGGCGACCGCGGCATCGACGACCTTGATCATGACCGGCGTGATGTCGACTCCGGTGCCGTCGCCTTCGATGTACGGGATGATCGGCTGGTCGGGAACGTTGAGCGTGAAGTCCTTGTTGACCGTGATCTTCGCGCCCTGCGAGGGCACCTTGATGTGCTGGTACATGATTGCGTCTCCGCGCGACGTGATGTGATGCCGAACGCGTACGGAGCGCTCGCTGCGCCAACGCGCGCGCGTCCGTCAGCGCACTGTTGTTCAAGGGCGCGCAGTTTAAACCGCCGCGATGACCGGACCGGCTCGGGCGGGCAGAATGTCATCGGTTTCGGCTCGTTTTCCGTTCGCACGCCTCGGAAGGCGCAAACATGAAACCATCACAAGCTTGGATCGCGGCGACGCTGGCGGCGCTGGCCGTCGGCGCCGCGGCGCAATTGCCGACCGTGCGCCTGACCGCGGGCATCCATCTGATCACGGCCGAAGTCGCCGCCGACGATCGGTCGCGCAGCCGTGGCCTGATGTTTCGCGAACGACTGGCGCCGAATCACGGCATGTTGTTCGTGTTCGAGAACAAGGGCATCCATTGCATGTGGATGCGCAACACGCCGCTGCCGCTGTCGGTCGCGTTCATCGATG
>DATLZG010000254.1:0-2172 GCA_035574095.1 Burkholderiaceae bacterium
CCACCACGGCAGGCCGTTGATCGCCGGCACGACCACGGTGTCCGCCGCCAGCAGCGGCGCCAGCCGCGGCAGCATGTCGGCGATCGCGTACGCCTTCAGCGCGATCACCACCAGATCCTGCGCGCCGAGTTCGCCGGGATCGGCGCTGGCGCGCAGCCGGTAGGTGCCCGAATGGCGATCGACGTGATCGACAAAGCGCAGGCCGCCCGCCTGCAGCGCGGCCAAGTGCGCGCCGCGCGCCAGCAGCGACACCTCGTGCCCGCTTGCCGCCAGCCGCGCCCCGATGCTGGCGCCGATGCCGCCGGCACCGACGATGCAGACCCTCATCGAAACGCCTCTTCCAGTTTGCGCTTGTCCCAGCCGGGCGCCAGCAGTTCGATGAACGAATAGACGAAGCCGCGCAGATAGGCGCCGTGCTTGACCGCTAGCCGCGTCGTGTTGGTGCCGAACAGATGCCCGCATGGCAGCACCGCCAGGTTGTCGCGCTGCAGGTCGGCCGCCACGCCGGCGATGATGCCCACCCCCATGCCCAGTTGGACATAGGTCTTGATCACGTCGGCGTCGATCGCTTCCAGCACGATCGACGGCTCGATGCCCGCCGCCGCGAACGCGGCGTCGATCCTGCTGCGGCCGGCGAACGTCGTCTCGTAAGTGACGATCGGATGGCGCGCCAGATCCTTCAGCGTCAGCTTGCCCGGCGTGGTCTGGAACTTCGCCAGCGCGTGCCCGGGCGGCACCACCGCCACGTGCTGCCAGTCGTAAATCGGAATCGAGCGCAGCCCCGGCGCCTCGCCCAGCGTCTCGGTGGCCAAGCCGACGTCGGCCTGGCCGTTGGCCAGCATCGCGGCGATCTGCGGCGGATTCGCCTCCAGCAGCTTGAAGCGCACCTGCGGAAACTTCTGCGCAAACTGGCGCACGATCGGCGGCAGCACATAGCGCGCCTGCGTGTGCGTGGTCGCCACGCGCAGCGTGCCCGAGGGCGAACCGGCATAGTCGCGCGACAGCTTCTTCAGGTTGTCGACTTCCTGCATGATGCGCTCGGCCGCCAGCAGCACCTGCTGGCCCGGCGGCGTCAGGCCGAGGATGCGCTTGCCCTGGCGCGCCAGGATCGACACGCCCAGCTCGCTTTCGAGCTCGATGATCGCCTTCGACACGCCCGGCTGCGAGGTGTGCAGCGCGCGCGCCGCGGCGGTGATGTTGAACTTCTGGCGCGCCGCCTCGCGCAGGAAGCGAAATTGCTGCAGGTTCATCGAGCGTGCCGGACCGGTCAATGGAAGCAGGCGGGCAAGTATAGAGAGGCGCGCGAACGGCGCTCACCACGGCTTGTGGACGCCGCGCTGCGGTCGGGTCGCAACTACAACATGATGTGGTGGCGCTGTGCTGCGCTACCATCTGTTGCGTTCTGCGCGGCAGGTGTAGGCTGCGCGGTGAGAAGCGATGTGCATTTTTCGCGCGCGCCGCCGGACCCGACACGTTGCGGTCCCCGCTGGCCCATCGCGGCGCGCCGAGACAGGAGACCCCGGACATGAAACTCGATCAGGCGCAGCTTTTGCTCGACGAGCAACCGATCTCGGTCGACGTGCTGCTGGAGAAATACGCCAAGGGCGAGGAAAAAACCGTCGACGACGTGCGCCGCCGCGTGGCGCGCGGGCTGGCCGCGGTCGAAAAACCCGAACTGCGCGCCGAGTGGGAAAGACGCTTCTACGAAGCGATGGTCGAAGGCTTCATCCCCGGCGGGCGCGTGAACTCGGCCGCCGGCACCGGCATCGCCGCCACGCTGATCAACTGCTTCGTGCAGCCGGTGGGCGACGCCATCACCGAAACGCGCAACGGCGTGCCGTCGATCTACACAGCGCTGCAGCAGGCGGCCGAGACGATGCGGCGCGGCGGCGGCGTCGGCTACGACTTCTCGCTGATCCGGCCGAAGGGCGCGCTGGTGCACGGCACGCATTCGCGCGCCAGCGGACCGCTTTCCTACATGCGCGTGTTCGACAAGAGCTGCGAGACGCTGGAGTCGGCCGGCGCCCGGCGCGGCGCGCAGATGGGGATGATGCGCTGCGACCACCCGGACATCGAGGAATTCATCCACGCCAAGCGCGACGGGTCGCTCGCCAACTTCAACATGAGCGTGGCGGTGACCGACGCCTTCATGCGCGCGGTGCAAAGCGATCA
>DATLZG010000255.1:0-3411 GCA_035574095.1 Burkholderiaceae bacterium
CGGGCGCGGCGGCACGCTGCGCCCGCGATGGGTGAAGCGGTACAGTCGCGGCCTGTGTTGCGACGTGGAGAGACGAGCGAATGCCTACGTTGATGAACCGCCAGTGGCGCCTCGCTGCGCGCCCGGTGGGTGAGCCGAAGCGCAGCGACTTCGAGTTCGTCGAGGAGCCGGTGCCGGCGCTACAGGACGGGCAGGTGCTGGTGCAGGTGCAGTACATCTCGCTCGACCCGGCGATGCGCGGCTGGATGAACGAGGGCCGCTCGTACATCGCGCCGGTGGCGCTCGGGCAGGTGATGCGCGCGAGCGCCGTCGGGCGCGTGCTCGAATCGAAGCACCCGCGCTTCGCGCCGGGCGACTACGCCAGCGGCGCGCTCGGCGTGCAGCAGTACGCGGTCGTCGACGGCAAGGAGCTGACGCCGGTGGACACGCGCTTGGCGCCCCTGCCGGCGCACCTGTCGGTGCTGGGCATGCCGGGCTTCACCGCGTACTTCGGCTTGCTCGACATCGGCCGGCCGCAGCCGGGCGAAACGGTGGTGGTGTCGGCGGCGGCGGGTGCGGTCGGCGGCGTGGTCGGGCAGATCGCGAAGATCAAGGGCTGCCGCGCGGTGGGCATCGCCGGCGGCGCGGACAAGTGCCGCTACGTGGTCGAAGAGCTGGGTTTCGACGCCGCGATCGACTACAAGCGCGAGGACGTCAAGGCCGCTTTGAAAGCGCACTGCCCGCAGGGCGTGCACGTGTACTTCGACAACGTCGGCGGCGAGATCCTGGACATCGTGCTGACGCGCCTTGCGCGCGGTGCTCGCATCGTGATCTGCGGCGCGATCTCGCAGTACAACAGCGCGCGCATGCAGGGGCCGGCGAATTACATGTCGCTGCTGGTGAACCGCGCCAGCATGACCGGCTTCGTCGTGTTCGACTACGCGGCCCGCTATGCGGAGGCGGCGCGCGAGATGGCCGGCTGGATGGCGCAGGGAAGGCTGAAGTCGCGCGAGCACATCGTGACCGGGCTGGAGAAGTTTCCGGAGACGCTGCTGATGCTGTTTTCCGGCGCCAACACCGGCAAGCTGGTGCTGCAAGTCGCCGAGTGAGGGCACCATTCACCCCCGAGGCGACGAGGCGAGGAATTGCTCGGGCGTCAGAATCGGCCGCGCAAACTCGTGCGCCAGCGCCAGCAGGTCGCCGTCACCGGTCACGAGGCAAGCCGCTCGCGCCGCCAGCGTCAGGTGCAGAAAAGATTCGTCGCTGGAGTCCCGGCAGCGAGGCACCGCCGGCGGTCGCGCCGGCATGCGGAAAGTCTCGCAATACGGCAGACAGTCGGCCAACAGCGCTTCACGCTACGCGACGCCGAGCTTGAACTTCGGGTAGCACGGCAGGCGAATCGGCTCGGCGGCCGTTGCGCGGGACACCACGGGGACGAAGCGCCCTGCCTGCCAGGCGCGCCTCACCTCGGCGCTGCGGCCGCCGCGAAACAGCGGCGCCGACACCGCGACGTTGGTGTCGAGCACCGCGCGCGGCGGGCGCGTCATCGCGCTTTGCGGCGCGGCTTGCGCACCCAAGCGATCGCGTCGGCAACGTCTTTCTCGCCAATCCCCAGCGCCGCGAGTTTGGCCCGCACCGCGTCGGCGCGCTGGAAACGCACCGGCGTCAGGACGATCTGGCCGCCTTCGGCGCGCACCTCGAAGTACTCGACCGGGCCGACGGCGTCGACGATGCGTTTCGGCAGAGTGAGCCGATTCTTGGCGGTCAATTTGGCCAGCATGACGGCTGCGCGGGCGCTTGGTAAGGATTCCCTGCTTTAGTCCGCAAAGCTGCAAGCGGCAAACGCTTCGCGGCCGCGGCCGCCTGCGCGATACTGCGCGTCCTCGCCAACGGAGGTCCGCTGATGACGTTGCTGATCCTCGGCTTGTTGCTGTTTCTCGGCACGCACGCGCTGCGCATCTTCGCCGACGGCTGGCGCGGGCAGATGGTCGAGCGCCTCGGCTTGCTCACCTGGAAAGGCGTGTATTCGGTGGCGGCCGCCATCGGGCTGGCGCTGATCGTCTGGGGCTATGCGCTGGCGCGCGCCGAGCCCCAAGTGCTCTACGCGCCGGCGCCGTGGACGCGCCATCTGGCCTCGCTGCTGTCGGCGCTCTCGTTCGTGTTGATCGCGGCCGCCTACGTTCCCGGCACCCGCATCAAGGCCGCGGTCGGGCATCCGATGGTCGCCGGCGTCAAGACATGGGCGCTCGCGCATCTGATCGCCAACGGCACGCTGGCCGACGTGGTCCTGTTCGGCGCTTTCCTGCTGTGGGCGGTGGCCGATTTCGCGTCGCTGCGTCGGCGCGACCGCGCCGCCGGACGCACCTATGCCGCGGTGTCGATCGGGCGCGACGCCGCGGCGGCGGCGATCGGCCTGGCCGCGGCGTTCGTTTTCGCGAAGTATCTGCACGGCCCGTTGATCGGCGTGCAGCCGTTCGCGTAAAACTCGCGGCGAACGTTTTTTCGTGCCACAGCCGATGCAGATCGCAGCCGCATTACCCGCGCCGCCGCGCTGGCCGCTGCTGGGCCATCTGCCCACGTTGCCGGCGCGGCGGCTGGCGCAGCACTTCACCGCGCTGGCGCCGCGCTTTCCCGAAGGCATCTTCGAGATCGACTTCGCCGGCTATCGGATGCCGTTCATCACCACGGCGGCGCTCGCCGCCGAAGTGTTGGACGAAAGCCGCTTCCGCAAGACGATCGGCGCGCCGCTCGCCAGCCTGCGGCCGTTGGCGGGCGACGGGTTGTTCACCGCGGAAGGCGACGAGCCGAACTGGCATCTCGCCCATCGCATCCTGGTGCCCGCCTTCGGGCAGCGCGCGCGCCGTCAGTACATGGGGCCGATGCTCGCGGCCGCCGGCGAGTTGCTGGCGTACTGGCGGGCGCACGCGGGGCAGTGGCTGGATGTGTCCGAGCAGATGACGCGGCTGACGCTGGATACGATCGCGCTGGCCGGCTTCGATTACCGTTTCGATTCGTTCGCGCGGCGCGAGCCGCACCCGTTCGTCGCCGCCATGGTGCGCGTGCTCGACGAAGCGATGCGCCGCACCGCGCAGCCGCGCGCGGCGCGCTACTGGCGCTGGCGCGCGCGGCGGCGCTTCCAGCGCGACGTCGCGTTCCTGCACGGCATCGTCGACGAGGTGATCCGGCAGCGGCGGCAGAACCCTTCGCCCGCGCGCGATCTGCTGGCGCTGATGCTGGAAGGCCAGGACCCGAAAAGCGGCGCGCGGCTGTCCGACGAGAACATTCGCTATCAGGTGATCACCTTCCTGATCGCGGGCCACGAAACGACCAGCGGCCTGCTGTCGTTCGCGCTGTATTTCCTGACGCGCGAGCCGGTGGTGCTGGCGCGCGCGCGCGAAGAGGCGCTCGCGGTTCTGGCGGGTCGGCCGGCGC
>DATLZG010000256.1:0-7434 GCA_035574095.1 Burkholderiaceae bacterium
GATCGCGTCAGTTACGAAGTGCGCAAGGCGATCCGCAGAACGGTCGCCGGCGCCGTGCACGCCGCTGTTCAGACTTGGCGCGCAGTCAAGCGCAAACGCGCTGACGCGGACCTTGCGAAGAGCGCGGAACCTACTGCCCCCGCTCCCGCTTCTCAAGAACCTTCTGCGGCCGCGTCTGCGGAGGCTCAGGCAGAGCAGGCCGCTGTCGCTTGACGTTGCGTACCCGCGCTGAACATCGGCACGCCTTCGAGGGCATAAGGACATGGGCAGCAACGATAACCGGAGCGTGGCAGCGCTCGCATCTCAACAGTCGGATCTCCTCGGTTCGCTGCCGCCCCCAGAGGCCGAAAAGTGCGGTTGCGTAGTCGATCACCATGCGCAGAGGAATCCTGGCGGGCGCGGTACGCGGGTCTTTCGTCAGCGTGTAGAGCCGATAGGCGGCGAGCAAACTTTCAAGCGGCGCATTGCCGAGGCCAATCATTTCCTCGACGGCCGCCAATACGCGCGCCAAGTCGAGGCGCGCACTCGAGCCGATGCGCTGCAGTCCGTCCTCGTTCGGCACGAATGGCCGTCCCGAGTGAGGCCGACTACATGGCACGGTCTCGGCGATGACCGCGAGAGTGTATGGCGGTATGCCGGTCGCGTCTCGGACAAGGGCGTAAGAGGCCCCGAACGCCAGCAGCTCGGCCGCTGCGTCGTAGGAGGCGCAGGACAGCCGCATGCAGCACCTCTACAGGACCGGCTGAGGCGCGTTCAGGACGCGCGCGCCCGCAAGCGCGCGCAGGTCCTGCGGGGAAAGACGGATGCTCGCGACGCAGCGCTCCATGCGTTGTGCCGCTTCGTACAGATCGGCGGTACTGAGTTCGGCGATCACATCGACTACGGGTCTGGGGACGCCGAATACGTAGCTCGCTGTGGCCGGATCGCGCATCGCCGCATCGCGCAAGGCAGCAAGCAACATTGCGTTCAGCGCGTGAACGTCGGCAATTACCGGGGCGATCTTCTTTGCAACGTACATCGTTCTTCGTCCTCCGTAGTCTCGTCAACCGCATCTTTATCGCGCCTCTTGTCTCTTCGTCAACGGAGAAGATCGCGAGAAAAGGTGGCAGCCCTACTTCGGGAGGGGAGCGTTCCGCCCAATAGGAGGGGCCACAGAAGTCACGATGAATCAGGTTGGCCATCAGGTTGGTAATGACGCGGTCGATGCAGTGCGCGATGTCGAGTAAGGCGTCGCGGCGGTCGGTATCGATGCGATCATGCGCTCCAACCAATCCTTACTCGAGCGCATCCGCGTGACGTATGCGAGCAGCGATGACGAGTTCGAGCGCGATGTTCTGTCGGTGTTGCGCTCGGTGATCGCTTATACGCATCTGCTGCCCGCAACACCGGACAACTACTTCTCGCAGGCTGGTGGCTTGGCGCGAATGGCGATGGAAACGACACTGTTCGCGCTGCAGGGAGCGGACGCCCACATACTGAGCACCGCAAGCGTTCCTGGCGTGCGACGCGCCCAGGAGCGGCAGTTGCTGTTGGCGACCGCGATTGCGGCGATGACGGCTGAGCTGCACCGCCCGGTGACCCATCTGGTCGTTGTCAGCCAGGCGGGCGACGAGTGGCCGGCGTACTTGATGCCGTTGAGCGCGTGGGTAGCGGAGCGCGGAGTTGATCGCTATTTCGTCCGCTGGTATCCGAAGCGCTCCGAAGCGCGCGCTGCCGGGCTGTTCGCGGCACGTCAGGTCGTCCCGCCGCAGCTCCTGGCTCGGCTGAGCGAGGGCAACAATTTCGTCGTCCCGTGGATGCTTTCGGCGATTGGCGGCCTGCCGAGCCACAGGGAGCAGAACATCGTCGATCGGATCGTGCGTGCGGCGACGGCGGTCGTGATCGAGCGGGATTTGGCGCGCACGGCGAGCCGCTACGGCCGCCCGATTCTGGGAGCGCATCTGGAGCGCTACTTGGTGGACGCGATGCAGCGCCTCACCGCTCTGGGACAGTGGCGCGCGAATTGCGACCGCGGCCATCTTTGGTTCGGCGCCGACGGCCTGTTCCTTGCTTGGCCCGAGGGCGCAGAGGACGTCATTGCGCTTCTGGAAAAAGAGCGCGTCAGCGGCGTGCCGCGCAGCCCGGACACGATCGCGCAAGTGCTTGCGGATGCCGGCGTCCTCGCGCGTTCAGACTCCGGGCAAGTGGTTCAGCGCATCGAGCCGCCCGGCGCGCACCGCCCCGTGTCGAGCGTGCGCCTGTCCTCACCCTGGATTCTGTTGGGCGTGCTTGACGAGCCGCCGCGGCCGATGCCGCAGAAGTTGTTGCCGGAACCGGCTGCGACGCAGCCGTCGTCCACGCCTTTCGGTGGGCAGGAGGCTCAGCAGCTTCCACTCGTTTCGGGGGCGGCGCCAGCTCAGCAGTCCTCTTCGGTTCGATTCGCGCTGCGCGACAACGGCGTTTTCAGGCATGAGTTCGGACAGCGGTTGGCGCGGATTGTGGACTCGCTCAACGATCCCTCGACCGCCGCCTGCTGCACGACGCCGAGCGGCGTGTTCATCCCGCTGACCGCGTTCGGCAGCGAGCACAAGGCGAGCGAAGCCGTCAGCCTGCTGTACGACGCCGGCGCGATCGTAGTCTCGAAGCAGGGACGGACGGTCGAGCAGCAGTTCAACGGCGCGACCGTGCGCGGCGTGGTGTTGCGCAAAGAACTGGTCGAAGGCTTGGCGTAGAGGAGATGGCGGAGCACGCGCAGGAGGTGATGCCTTGGCGGCGCGCCTACGAAGCCTACGCTGCCGCCGGCTGGTTCGTCGCCGCGTGCTGGTTGGGTCTGCGCGCGGCGTGGCAGGACGGCCACAGCGCGACCGTGTTGCTGGTTGCGGCGTTCGCCGCCCTTGTGTGCGCCGGACTGCGCTTCGGCCAGGCCGTTCAGGTACTGCGGCTGCGCGCCGCGCTGCGCGGCAAAGCGATGCAAATGATCGGCGCGAGCGAGCTGCGGCGGCTGTGCGCTGACCAAGACAGCGTGTTCCTTGGCTTCGGCTTCGCTTGGGAGCCCGAGCACGCGCGCCGGCTGTACGAGATCTCCAAGACTGATTACCGGCGCTTCCTTTTGCCTGACTGGGTGGCGCGCGCGCTGAAGGTCGATGGCATGCCGCAGCCGGAGCACGAGATCGGATTGCCTTACGTTCACGGCATGGACTGGCGCGAGTCGCCGCTGTATCGCCCGCTGCAGAACTTCGAGGGGGGTGTATGTATCGCCGGCACGACGCAAAGCGGCAAAGGCGTCATGCTGTCGGTGCTGATTGCGCAAGCGATCTACCGCGGCGACGTGGTAATCGTGCTCGATCCCAAGAATTCGGCGCGGCTGAAGAACAACGTCGTCCGTGCCTGCCGCGACGTAGGCCGCCAGCCGCCGCTGGAGTACCACCCGGCGTTTCCTGACCGCGGCATACGCCTCGATCCGCTCTACAACTGGCAGAAGCCGAGCGAACTTGCGAGCCGCATTCAGGCGGTCATGCCGACTGACAGCGACGGCGCATTCGCGGCGTTCGGCTGGAACGCCGTCAACGTGGTCGTGCAAGGGCTGGTGGAAATCGAGGAACGCCCGACGCTGATGAAGATCACGCGCTACATCGAAGGCGGGATCGAAGGCGTGCTCGACGAATGCTTGCGACGGCATTTCGTGCGAGCCGGCATGCTCGACTGGCGGGAGCGGGCCGCCCGCTACGGCATTCGCCAGCGCGATGGCGGTGGCGTTCCGCTGGCGTCCCTTGTCGAGCTGTACCAGCGCGAGGTACCGCCGGAAGCACGCAGCCGCAGCATCGACGCTCAGATCGCCGTGTACCGGCATCCGCGGGAGCATTACCAGAAGGTTACGGCAAACCTGCTGCCGATCCTGTCGATGTTGACCTCCGGCGCCATCGGCCGGTCGCTGTCGCCCGACCCGTTCGATCCGGACGACGAGCGCCCGGTGATGAACCTGAGCAAGATCGTTTCCGGCGGTCATGTGCTGTACGTGTGCCTCGATGCGTTGCCGGATTCCGCGGTGGCCAGCGCGATCGGGGCGATTCTGCTGGCCGACCTGGCCGCTCTCGCCGGCACCCGCTACAACTCCGGGGAGCGCGAGCCGCGCATCTCGCTGTTCGTTGACGAAGTGGCCAATGTCATCAATCTGCCGCTGGTGGAGATCCTTAACAAAGGTGCCGAGTCTGGCATGCACGTGACGTGCGCGATGCAGACGTTCGCTGACCTGGCGCGCAAGCTCGGCAACGAGAACGCCGCACGCATGGCGCTCGGCAACCTGAACAACCTGATCGCGTTCCGCAGCAAGGACCGGCCTACGCAGGAATACATCACCGAGACGTTCGGCAAGACCTACGTCAGCACGATCGAGGAAGCGCTGAGCACGGGGCAGGACACGCACGTGCTGGACTTCAGCTCGTCCCGCGTCCGCCGCCGCAGCCTGAAGCGAGACGAAATCGTCCCGGCGGACGTGCTCGGGAAACTCCCAAATCTGCAGTATTTCGCGTCGATCGCCGGCGGCCGGCTGTTCAAGGGAAGGGTGCCGATCATCGACCCAGCGAGGTAGCGAGCATGTTCCTGCGTGCGCTGGCAGCCGTGATGATCGCTTTTGCGGCCGCGATGTGGCTGTATGGCGCGTCCGATCAGAGCGCCGAGGAAACTGCCAACGTTCTGCTGCGCGAATACGAAGCGGCTACCCGCTGGATAGGCGACGAGCCTGCGGAGGCGGCCTACGTTCGAGCCTTGGAATGGTTCGACTCCAGCGGCCGCAACCGGTTGCCCGGCGAACTAGGTGGCCGCCCTCCGGTCGAGGACGATTTCGCGAAAGCTGGGGCATCGATGCAACGAAGCTCGATCGGTCGTGGACTCGTCGCCGGCCTGCTTCTTGCGTTGTATCGACTCAGCGTCGCGGCGGAATGGGCGATCGCTCTGCTGCCTCTAGGTGTTGCGGCCCTTCTGGATGGACTGATGGAGCGGCAGCGCAACGCGGGGATGGTTCAGGGATTCAGCGCCGGAGCCTATGGATTCAGCTCTGGCGCTTGTGTCGCTGTGGTGCTCGGCGCGCTAGCGGCGGCCTTTTACTACCGATTTCTGTCGCCCGCCGTGTTCGGCGCGGCCGTAGTGGCCGTATACACGATGGCGGGTCGGGCCGCCGCGCACTACGTGAAGCACTGAGCGCGCAGACCACGTTATGCGGTCTGTTTTCGCGTGGGTTGTGCGCTCCGGCGCCGACGGCCCGCGCTTACCTTTATGACCACAGCCATCTTTTTCGAAGTCGATGAAAACGCTTCGTCTCCGGTTAGCCTTGGTTTGCGTTGCTGCCGGCCTCTGCTGCGCGGGCATCTCCCGACCACTTGCGGCTGCGTGTTTCGAAGACGCAGCGGCACGTTATGGCGTCTCGCCGGCGCTGCTGCGGGCGATCGCGAGCGTCGAATCCGGCATGCAGGCCGACGCCGTGGGCCGTTCTCCTAACGGTACGTCCGACTTTGGCCTGATGCAGATTAACTCGTCCTGGCTGCAGAGCTTGGGGCGCTACGGCGTGACGTCTGAAAGACTGCTGCGCGACCCTTGCTTAAACGTGCATGTCGGCGCCTGGATCATGGCGTCGGCCTTCGCCAGATACGGCCATGGCTGGGAAGCCGTCGGCTCCTACAACGTCGGCTGCCGCAGCCTCTCGCGTGAGGAGTGCGTCAGGCGCCGGTACGCATATGCGTGGCGCGTGTACCGCGCTCTGCGACGGGAGGACAGGCCGTGAACGGCGGCGCGCCATCTCGCAAAGAGTATGTCGCCGGATACTCCGGGATTCTGGTTCGCAGCGACATCAAGGCCAGGCTGCACGCTTTCCGTGCTTCGCTAGGACTTCGGGCGGAACCGTCGGTCGAGCGTTGCCTTGCGACGGCGGCTCTGGAAGTGGTGTTGGAGGATCGATCACTGGTTTCGTCTCTGCTCGCGCGGTTCAAGTCTGCCGCCGAGCGCGACTACGAGCTCTTGACACGCAGCGCGTTGAGCGCGGCGCAAGAGAGGGCGGCGGAAACGCCGGATGTTCAACGCAATCAAGGAGGATGAAGCACATGGTTCTTCGCACTTTTCCCGTACCGCAGTACTTGACAACGCTGGCGCTCGGGGCTGTTCTGGCTCTCCTGCTCGCCGCCGGAGCCATTGCGGGCACCGGCGGCACGGAGTTCACCGCTCTCGAGACGCTGGTGACCGGGTGGACTACCGGCGCGCTCGGGCGGGCTCTGGCGATCATCGCGATCCTGGTCGGGGCCGGCATCGGAATCATGCGCGGCGGAGTGATGGCGATGCTGGGCGGGATTGGCATCGCCGTCGCCCTGTCCGTGGCAGTCGGGGTGATCGGCGGGATTCTCACGGCCACCGTCTGAGCAAAGCACCGCGGCCAGGGCGGCCGCGGTGCGCAATCACTTGAGGTCGCAATGGACGCCAAGAGCATCGAGTACGCGGTTCCACGCCTACTCGACCTGCCGCCGAAGATCATGTTTTGGGATGCCGATGTTGCGGCCGCGGCGCTCATTGGAATCGCCGTTGGCGTCGCGGTCGGCTATCCGTTCACGTGCGCCATCCTCGGCTTGGCGGCCGCGGCCGTGCTGCAGCGTATGCGTCGCGGCCGTCACCCAGGATACATGCTCCATGTTCTCTACTGGCACCTGCCGGTGCGGATGTTTCGCCGGCTGTGCCCATCGTCGAAACGCCTGTTTTGCGGCTGAGGCGGAGACGCCATGAAATGGACGACCTTCGTCAGCGACATCGAGGCTCGCCTCGCGATCAGGCGCGTGTTGATCTACGCGCTTTTCGCATCGATCGCCACGAACGTAGCGCTGGCGACATACGTCGCCACCAGCACCAAAGACTGGCGCGTTGAGCTGGTGGTTCCACCGGGCGTCGAACGCTCGTTCTGGGTGCAGCGTGACGACGTTTCTGGCGACTACCTCGAGATGATGGCAACGCATGTGATTGGCCTGGCGCTGAACGTCTCGGCCGCCACCGTGGATGGGCAGACGAAGGCGTTGTTGCGCCTGGTAGCCCCTTCGGCCTATGGCGAAGTGCAGAAGATGATGGAGGTCAATGCGATGCGCCTGAAGACCACATCGTCGGCGACAACGTTCTGGCCGGCGGAAATTCTGACGGACGCGCATAACAAAACGGTCACGTTTCGCGGGATGCAGAGCACATGGATCGCGGATCGGAGAACGTCGCAGGTGGATCGCACCTTCGTCGTTCGGTTCGCCTATACGGGCGGCCGGTTGGTGGTGGTGGAACTGAGCGAACACGCAGGCAAACCTGGGCAGGAGGCTGCGCATGGCCGGGCGTCGATGTAACTCAATCGTCTTGGCGGCCTTCCTCGCCTGCTGGGCGCTGAGCGGCGCTGCCGAACCGGCAGCGTCGGTGTCCGTGGAAAGCGCCGGCTCGCGCCTC
>DATLZG010000257.1:0-12097 GCA_035574095.1 Burkholderiaceae bacterium
CAGCCCCAGCCCGTCACCGGTGTTGATGTAGGCGTTCGTCGAGGCGGCAAAGATGCGCCCCGCGCCGCCGGTGGCCAGCACCGTGACCTTGCCCTCGAAGATCATCGGCTCGCCGGTTTCCATCTCCAGCGCCACCACGCCAAGGCACTGGCCCTCGGCGTCCATGATCAGGTCGAGCGCCATCCACTCGACGAAGAACTGCGTGCGCGCCCGCACGTTCTGCTGATACAGCGTGTGCAGCAACGCATGCCCGGTCCGATCCGCCGCCGCGCAGGCGCGCGGCACCGGCTTCTCGCCGAAGTTGGCCGAATGGCCGCCGAACGGCCGCTGGTAGATCGTGCCGTCCGGATTGCGGTCGAACGGCATGCCGAAGTGCTCCAGTTCGTACACGACCTGCGGCGCCTGCCGGCACATGAACTCGATCGCGTCCTGGTCGCCCAGGTAGTCGGACCCCTTGACCGTGTCGAACATGTGCCACAGCCATTGATCCTCGGTCATGTTGCCGAGCGAAGCACCGATGCCGCCCTGCGCTGCGACGGTATGCGAGCGCGTCGGAAAGACTTTCGAAAGTACCGCGACGTTCAGCCCCGCTTGCGCCAGTTGCAGCGAGCACCGCATCCCGGCCCCACCGGCCCCGACGATCACCGCGTCGAAGCGCCGCCTCGGCATCGCGCCAGCCATAGTCACACTCTCCACAGAATCTGCGCCGCCCAGACGGCACAGAACGCCAGCCACAGCACGGTGGCCACCTGCAGCGCCAGCCGCACGCCGGTCGGCTTGATGTAATCCATCCAGATGTCGCGCATGCCGATCCAGGCGTGATAAACCAGCGCGGCGATCTCGATCAAAGTCGCGACCTTCATCCACACCGGTGCGAACAGCCGCGCCCACGCCTCGTACGCGGAGGCTGCCGCGTCACCGCCTCGCAACGCGGAGTACAAAACGAAGAAGACCGCATAGACGGCCAACACCACGGCAGTGATGCGCTGCGCGAGCCAGTCCTTGAGCCCGTAATGGGCGCCGACCACCAGTCGCTTCGATCCGATCGCCATCTCAGAACACCCCGAAGATCTTCAGCGCGGCGAGCAGCGTCAGCGGCAGGCTGATCGCGAACACCGCGACCGCGGTCCGCCGCGCCTGCTCTTTCTCCAACCCGATGTGCAGGTCGATCACGAGGTAGCGGATGCCGGCGACCAAGTGATGCAGCAGGCCCCATAGCGCGCCGAGCAATATCAGTTTGATCAGCCAGTGCGACGCAAGCGCGCGCAGGCGTTCGAAGCTCATTTCGGACGTGAGGCTGAGCTCGAACAACCACAGCAGCAGCGGCAGCAAAAGAAACAGCAGCGCCCCGCTGATCCGGTGCAGGATGGAGACGATGCCCGCCGCCGGCAATCGATACGAAAGGATTTGCGAGACGTGGATGTTGCGAAATTGTGGGCGTGTTTTGACGGGCGCGGTATCGGTTGCCATCGTTATCGCTTTCGTTAGGGCCCGCGAAGGCAAGCGCTATTTTGGCCGATTTTGCTGCACCGAAACAAACGGACCGTATTTGCAATCCGCTTCAGGTAAGCGTGTTGCGGTAGTGATGCCGCTCGGTCAGACAGTGGCCGCGCCGCAGCTCGACCGGGCGCTCGCCGTACGTGTAGGAGACGCGCTCGACCAGCAGCAGCGGCGTGCCGGGTGCGACTCCCAGCAGCGCGGCGATGTCGGGCTCGGCGCCGCGCGCTCGCAGGCGTTCGGCAGCGCGGATCATGCGCGTGCCGAACTCGCTCTCGAACAGCCCGTACAGCGGTCCGCGATAGTCCGCCAGCCGCTCCGCGGTCAGGCCCTTGAACAGCGTGCCCGGAAGCCAGATGTCGTCGACGATCAGCGGCGCCTGCTCGAACAGCAGCAACCGCCTCAGGTAAACGACCGTGTCGCCGGCTCGCAGATCGAGCTGGCGCGCGACTTCGGCGCTGGCGCGCTGGCGCCGGCACTCGAGAAAGCGGCTCTGCGCAGGCACCGGCTCGCCCTCGTCGGGGACGATGCGCAGAAAGCGGAACTGCGCGCGCGGTTCGTGATGCGAGGCGACGAACGTGCCCTTGCCCTGCCGGCGCACCAGCAGGTTCTCCGCCGCCAGTTCGTCGACCGCCTTGCGCACGGTGCCCTGGCTCACCTGGAAGCGCGCCGCCAGCTCGAATTCGCTCGGGATCAGTTCGCCCGGCTTCCAGGCGCCGCGATCCAGATCCTCGACCAGCAGTTGCTTGATCTGCTTGTACAGCGGGGTGAAGACCGCCGCCCGCTTGACCTCGCCACCGGCCGCTGCTTTGCCTTCGGAGACCGAATCCGCCATGCGCGCATTTCACCACGAACTGACGTCGAATCGTATCTTATGTCTTATATAAGACTGCGTGTATACTGACGGCCGTGATACGCGTACGACCGCGCCCTGCCGTCACCTGCGAGCCGCGCGTGCGCGCCGACGCGCCGCGCCGGCGCGCCGGTCTACACTGGCCCGCCTCGCGCTACGACCTGCTCCCCGCCTGATTCGCCCTGTCGGAGACCCAGATGACCCAAGCCCCCGTACGAGTTGCCGTCACCGGCGCCGCCGGCCAGATCGGCTACGCCCTGCTATTTCGCATCGCCGCCGGCGAAATGCTCGGCAAGGACCAACCGGTGTTTCTGCAGCTGCTGGAGATTCCGGACGAGAAGGCGCAAAAGGCGTTGAAGGGCGTGATGATGGAACTGGAGGATTGCGCCTTTCCTCTGCTCGCCGGCATGGAAGCGTTCAGCGACCCGAACGCAGCGTTCCGCGATACCGACTATGCGCTGCTGGTCGGCGCACGGCCGCGCGGACCCGGCATGGAACGCAAAGACCTGCTCGCCGCCAACGCGCAGATCTTCACCGCGCAGGGTAAAGCGCTCGATGCGGTCGCCCGCCGCACCGTCAAGGTCCTCGTGGTCGGCAACCCGGCGAACACGAACGCGTACATCGCGATGAAGTCTGCGCCTTCGCTGCCGAAGAGCAACTTCACCGCGATGATGCGCCTCGACCACAACCGCGCGCTGTCGCAACTGGCGGCGAAAACGGGCCGGCCGGTCAGCTCGATCGAGAAACTCGTCGTCTGGGGCAATCACTCGCCCACCATGTATCCGGACATCCGCTTCGCCACGATCGGCGGCCAGCCGGCGAAGGCGCTGGTCAACGACGAGGCCTGGTATCGCGACACCTACATTCCGACCGTCGGCAAACGCGGCGCGGCGATCATCGAAGCGCGCGGCCTGTCGTCGGCCGCCTCGGCGGCGAACGCCGCGATCGACCACATGCGCGACTGGGCGCTGGGCACCAACGGCCGCTGGGTGACGATGGGCGTGCCTTCCGACGGCGCCTATGGCATCCCGGAAGACATCGTCTACGGCATGCCGGTGATCTGTACCGGCGGCCGCTACGAGATCGTCAAGGGGCTGGAGATCGACGCCTTTTCGCGCGCCCGGATGGACGCCACGCTGAAGGAACTGCTCGAAGAGCGCGACGGCGTCAAACACCTGCTCGGCTGAGGCGCATCGATGCTGGTCGGCGTGCAGGACGTACAGGTGAACGTCGCCGACATGGCGCGCGCGCTCGCTTTCTACCGCGACGTCCTCGGAATGCGCGTCGTCGATTCCAACGCGTGGTGGACGTCGCTCGACTTCTTCGGTGCGCGCATCGGGCTGCACGGCACCGGCGGCGCAGCGGTGCCGGCCATTGCCCACGACGAGCACGGCCCGCTCGCCGGCGCGGTGCTGACGCTGCGCTCGACCGACCTCGACGCCGACCTCGCTTACCTGCGGGCGAGCGGCGTGGCCGTGCTCGGCCGCAGCGACCACGCGTGGGGCCGGCTGGCGCTGATCCGCGATCCGGACGGCAACCTGTTGAAACTGATGCAACCGGCGAGCACGAGATGACGAACGCCAGTCCCGGCGCGCGCTTTCGCGCCGCGCTCAACGAAGAACGGCCGCTGCAGATCGTTGGCACGATCAACGCCAACCACGCGCTGCTCGCCAAGCGGGTGGGCTACCGGGCGATTTACCTGTCGGGCGGCGGTGTGGCCGCCGGCTCGCTCGGCACGCCCGATCTGGGCATCAACACGCTGGACGACGTGCTGACCGACGTGCGGCGCATCACCGATGTTTGCGATTTGCCGCTGCTGGTCGATGTGGACACCGGCTTCGGCCCGAGCGCGTTCAACATCGCGCGCACGGTCAAGAGCCTGTGCAAGATGGGCGCCGCCGCGCTGCACATCGAAGACCAGGTCGGCGCCAAGCGCTGCGGCCATCGTCCCGGCAAGGAGATCGTGTCCGCCGCCGAGATGGCCGACCGCGTGAAGGCCGCGGTCGATGCTCGCACCGACTCGCAGTTCTTCGTGATCGCGCGCACCGATGCCATCGCGGTCGAGGGATTGGAGCGCGCGATCGAACGCGCGCTGGCCTGCGTGGAGGCCGGCGCCGACGGCATCTTCGCCGAGGCGGCGCAGGATCTGGACACGTATCGCAAGTTCGCCGCCGCCGTCAAAGTGCCGCTGCTCGCCAACATCACCGAGTTCGGCGCGACGCCGCTGTTCACGGTCGAGGAATTGCGCGGCGCCGGCGTGGCGATGGCCCTTTACCCGCTGTCGGCGTTCCGGGCGATGAACAAGGCGGCGCTCAACGTCTACCAGGCGATTCGCCGCGACGGCACGCAGAAGAACGTGCTCGACACGATGCAGACCCGGGCCGAGTTGTACGACGTGATCGGCTACCACGCGTACGAGCGCCGCCTCGATGAATTGTTTGCCAGGAAGAAGTAGCCCACCGGCCGCGCCGCCGCGCGCACGCCAGCCGCGACGCCGCAGTCAACGTCAGACGGAGACGCAAGCGATGAACGACGCAGCACCGAAGCCGAAGAAGTCCGTGGCGCTATCCGGCGTGATCGCCGGCAACACGGCGTTGTGCACGGTCGGCCGCACCGGCAACGATCTGCACTACCGCGGCTACGACATCCTCGACGTGGCCGACGCCTGCGAATTCGAGGAGATCGCCTATCTGCTGGTGCACGGCAAGCTACCGACGCTGGCCGAACTGCAGGCGTACAAGGCCAAACTGAAGTCGCTGCGCGGGCTGCCGGCCAACGTCAAGGCCGCGCTCGAATGGCTGCCGGCGTCCAGCCATCCGATGGACGTGATGCGCACCGCCGTGTCCGCGCTCGGCTGCGTGCTGCCCGAGCGCGAAGACCACAACTTGCCCGGTGCGCGTGACATCGCCGACCGCTTGATGGCGTCGCTCGGCTCGGCGCTGTTGTACTGGTACCACTACAGCCACAACGGGCGGCGCATCGAAGTCGAAACCGACGACGACTCGATCGGCGGCCACTTCCTGCACCTGTTGCACGGCGTGCCGCCGAAGGATCTGTGGGTGCGCGCGATGCACACTTCGCTGATCCTGTACGCGGAGCACGAGTTCAACGCCTCCACTTTCGCCGCGCGCGTGATCGCCGGCACCGGGTCGGATTTCTATTCGTGCATTACCGGCGCGATCGGCGCGCTGCGGGGGCCCAAACACGGCGGTGCCAACGAGGTGGCGTTCGAAATTCAGAAACGCTACGCCGATCCGGACCAGGCCGCCGCCGACATCCGGCGCCGGGTCGAGAACAAAGAAGTGATCATCGGCTTCGGCCATCCGGTGTACACGGTGGCCGATCCGCGCAACAAGGTGATCAAGGAAGTGGCGCGCAAGCTGTCGAAGGATGCCGGCAACATGCGCATGTTCGAGATCGCCGACCGCATCGAGGCCGTGATGTGGGAGGCGAAAAAGATGTTCGCCAATCTCGACTGGTTCTCGGCGGTCAGTTATCACATGATGGGCGTGCCGACCAGCATGTTCACGCCGTTGTTCGTCATTTCTCGCACCAGCGGCTGGAGCGCGCACGTCATCGAGCAGCGGCAGGACAACAAGATCATCCGCCCGAGCGCCAACTACGTCGGGCCGGAAGACCTGAAGTTCGTGCCGATCGAAAAACGCAAGTAGGCGCGCGACGATGGTACGGGCGTGGCACCGGCTGGCGGCCGCCGCGGCGATCGTTACCGCCTCGCCGCCGCTCGCCGCCGACGGGCGCGTCGGCAAGGAGCGACCGATCACGCGCGAGTGGACGTGTGAGAACGAGCGCGTCGTGTTGATCAATTTTCACCCGCGGCGACCGCAGGAAGACGCCTGGCTGACGTATCTGGGCAACCGCGTCGCCGTGACGCGCCAGCCGGCGGCGTCCGGCATCGCTTACGCCAGCGCTGACGGCAAGGTGCGCTGGCGCGAAAAGGGAACCGAAGGCCGGCTCGAGTTCGCCGGCCTGCTGGACGCACCGCTCGCCTGCAGCCGCAAACCGAACAAGTAACGCTAGGAGAACACGCCATGGCAGGCCATATCAGCAACGTCCGCCCGCAACCCGACCAGGTGCTGGTCGACATCGCCGACTACGTGCAGAACTACGAGATCAAGAGCGCGGAAGCCTACGAGACCGCCCGCTATTGCCTGATGGACACGCTGGGCTGCGGCTTCGAGGCACTCGAGTATCCGGCCTGCACCAAGCTGCTCGGCCCGGTCGTGCACGGCACGATCGTGCCGAACGGGGCCAAGGTACCGGGCACGCAATTCCAGCTCGATCCGGTCAAAGCCGCGTTCGACATCGGCGCGATGATCCGCTGGCTCGACTTCAACGACACCTGGCTGGCGGCTGAGTGGGGCCACCCGTCGGACAACCTGGGCGGGATCTTGGCCACTGCCGACTGGCTGTCGCGCACGGCGGTGGCGTCGGGCAAGAAGCCGCTCACCGTGCACGACGTGCTGACGGCGATGATCAAGGCGCACGAGATCCAGGGCTGCATCGCGCTGGAGAACTCGTTCAACAAGGTCGGGCTCGATCATGTGGTGCTGGTGAAGGTGGCTTCGACCGCCGTCGTCGCCCATATGCTCGGCCTGACGCGCGACGAGATCATCAACGCGCTGTCGCACGCCTGGCTGGACGGCCAGAGCCTGCGCACCTACCGCCATGCGCCGAACACCGGCAGCCGCAAGAGCTGGGCCGCCGGCGACGCCACCAGCCGCGCGGTGCGGCTGGCGCTGATCGCCAAGACCGGCGAAATGGGCTATCCGTCGGTGCTGACCGCCAAGACCTGGGGCTTTTACGACGTGCTGTTCAAAGGACAGCCGTTCAAGTTCCAGCGCCCGTACGGCAGCTACGTGATGGAGAACGTGCTGTTCAAGATCAGCTTCCCGGCCGAGTTCCATTCACAGACCGCGGTCGAGGCGGCGATGCAGATCCACGAGCGGATGAAGAAGCTCGGCAAGACCGACGCCGACATCAGGAAAATCACGATCCGCACGCACGAAGCCTGCATTCGCATCATCGACAAGAAGGGGCCGCTAAACAATCCGGCCGACCGCGACCACTGCATCCAGTACATGGTCGCGGTGCCGATCATCTTCGGGCGCCTGACCGCCGCCGATTACGAGGACGACGTGGCGGCCGATCCGCGCATCGACGCGCTGCGCGAGAAAATCGTCTGCGTCGAGGACCCGCAGTTCACGAAGGACTATCACGATCCGGACAAGCGCTCGATCGCCAACGCGCTGACCGTGGAGTTCGCGGACGGCAGCACGTTGCCGGAGATCGTCGTCGAGTACCCGATCGGTCACAAGCGCCGGCGCAAGGAGGGGATGCCGATCCTGGTCGAGAAGTTCAAGACCAATCTCGCGCGCGTGTTTCCGCCGAAGCAGGCCGGCGCGATCCTCGAGCTGTGCCTGGACGCGAAACGATTGGCGGCCACACCGGTCAATGAATTCGTCGACCTGATGGTGATTTGAGCAGAGGTCGCACCGAACCGGAGGTTGCGATGAAACGTAGTCTTCCCCTCGTGCTGGCTCTGACCGCCGTGCTCGGCGGCTGCGCCTCGACCTACACGCTGACGCTGATGCCGCGCAATAGCGGCATCACCTACACGGGCGAGGCCGTCGAACGCAGCAGCGCCGAGGCCGACGTGCGGATCACGATCGGCGACAAGACGTATACGGGTACCTGGGTCTATTCAGGCCCGGACCGCGCCAGCGCCTATGTCAGCGGCGGCATCGGCATCGGCTCGCGCCGTGCGATCGGCGGGCTCGGCACCGTCGTCACCGTTGACAATCCGCAGGGCGTGGAAGCCAAAGCGCTGCTGCGGGCGGCCGATGGCAGCGGCCTGCGGTGCGATTTCAAGGGCCTGAGTTCGGGCCGCGGCGGCAGCGGCACCTGCCAGGACGATCAGGGCCTCGTCTACGACGTGCAGATCCGCTTCAAGGAGTACAAATAATGGCGCATAACCTATTCAACACGCTGAAAGACTTCAAGCCCGGCGCGGGCGGCAGCGGCAAGCTGTATTCGCTGCCCGAGTTGGCGAAGACCTTCCCCAACGTCAACCGGCTGCCGGTGTCGATCCGGCTGGTGCTGGAAGCGGTGCTGCGCAACTGCGACGGCAAGAAGGTGACCGAGGAGCACGTGCGGCAACTGGCCAACTGGCAGCCGAACGCCGCGCGCGTGGACGAGATCCCCTTCATCGTCGCCCGCGTCGTGCTGCAGGACTTCACCGGCGTGCCGCTGCTCGCCGATCTTGCGGCGATGCGCAGCGTGGCGGCCAAAATGGGCAAGAACCCGAAGACGATCGAACCGCTGGTGCCGGTCGATCTGGTCGTCGATCACTCGGTGATGATCGATCACTACGGCAGCAAGGACGCGCTCGACTTGAACATGAAGCTGGAGTTTGCGCGCAACCGCGAGCGCTACGAGTTCATGAAATGGGGCATGCAGGCGTTCGACACGTTCGGCGTCGTGCCGCCCGGCTTCGGCATCGTGCACCAGGTCAACCTCGAGTATCTGGCGCGCGGCGTGCACCGCAAGAACGGCGTTTATTACCCCGACACGCTGGTCGGCACCGACAGCCACACGACGATGATCAACGGCATCGGCGTGGTCGGCTGGGGTGTGGGCGGCATCGAGGCCGAAGCCGGAATGCTCGGCCAGCCGGTTTACTTCCTGACGCCCGACGTGGTCGGCTTCGAATTGAAGGGCAAGCTGCGCGACGGTGTCACCGCCACCGACCTCGTGCTGACCGTGACCGAAATCCTGCGCAAGGAGAAAGTGGTCGGCAAGTTCGTCGAGTTCTTCGGCCCCGGCACCGAGTCGCTGTCGGTGCCCGACCGGGCGACGATCGCCAACATGGCGCCCGAATACGGCGCGACGATGGGTTTCTTCCCGGTGGACGCCAAGACCGTCGAGTACTTCCGCGGCACCGGCCGCACGCCGGAGGAGATCGCCGCCTTCGAGGCGTACTTCAAGGCGCAGAAGCTGTTCGGCATTCCGAAGAAGGGCGAGATCGCGTACAGCCAGGTCGTGTCGCTCGACCTCGCCACGGTCGCGCCGTCGCTGGCCGGGCCCAAGCGGCCGCAGGACCGCATCGAAATCGGCCACGTGAAAGACCGCTTCATCAAGCTGTTCAGCAATCCGGTCACCGCGCCCGGCGCGGAAAGCGGCTTCGGACAGCCAGCCGAGCGTCTCGGCCAGCGTGTTCCGATCGGCGCCGGTGAAGCGCTGGCCGAGGACAATGCGGAGGTCGAACCGGGCGCGCCGGGCGACGTCGTCGAGATGGTCAACAACCGCGCGACGCTGAGCGCCGCCCATCCGGTCGTCAAGCACGTACCGGCGCGCGAGCAACTGACGATCGGCCACGGCGACGTGCTGATCGCCGCCATCACGTCGTGCACGAACACCAGCAATCCAGGCGTGTTGCTCGCCGCCGGCTTGCTGGCGAAAAAGGCCGTCGAGCGCGGCCTGACGGTCAAGAAGCACATCAAGACCTCGCTCGCGCCCGGCTCGCGCGTCGTCACCGAATACCTGCAGCGCACCGGCCTGCTGCCCTATCTCGAGCAGCTCGGCTTCGCGGTGGCTGCGTACGGCTGCACGACCTGCATCGGCAACGCCGGCGATCTGGCGCCCGAAATCAACGAAGCGATCGTCAAGCACGACCTCGTGTGCGCGGCGGTGCTGTCGGGCAACCGCAACTTCGAGGCCCGCATCCATCCGAACCTGAAGGCGAACTTCCTCGCGTCGCCGCCGCTGGTCGTCGCCTACGCGATCGCCGGCACGATGCTGAAAGACCTGATGACCGAGCCCGTCGGCAAGGGCAAGGACGGCCGCGACGTGTGGATCGGCGACATATGGCCGTCGTCGGACGAGATCTATGCGCTGCTGAAGCAGGCAATGGACCCGAAGGTGTACGCAGCCAACTACGGCCGCGTGAAGTCCGACCCCGGCGAGCTGTGGAAGAACATCAAGGGCGCGACCGGCGACGTCTATACGTGGCCGAAGTCCACTTACATCGCCGAGCCGCCGTTCTTCGCCGACTTTTCCATGCAGCCGAAGCCGGTGCCCGCGGTGCGCGGGGCGCGCGCGCTCGGCATCTTTGGCGACTCGATCACGACCGACCACATTTCCCCCGCGGGCGCGATCAAAGAGACGTCTCCGGCGGGCAAGTGGCTGCTGGAACACGGCGTCGCCAAGGCCGACTTCAACTCGTACGGCGCGCGCCGCGGCAATCATGAAGTGATGATGCGCGGCACCTTCGCCAACGTGCGGATCAAGAACCTGATGATCCCGCCCAAACCCGACGGCTCGCGTGTCGAGGGCGGCGTCACCATCCACCAACCGTCGGGTGAGCAGATGTCGATCTACGACGCTGCGATGCGCTACATCCGCGAAGGGGTGCCGACCGTCGTGTTTGGCGGCGAGGAGTACGGCACCGGCAGCTCGCGCGACTGGGCGGCCAAGGGCACGCAATTGCTCGGTGTCAAAGCGGTGATCGCGCGCAGCTTCGAGCGCATCCACCGCAGCAATCTGGTCGGCATGGGCGTGCTGCCGCTGCAGTTCAAGGGCGCCGACAGCGCCGCCACGCTGGGCATCACCGGCGAGGAGACCTTCGATATCCTGGGGCTGGAAGGCGAGATCCAGCCGCAGCAGGACTGCACGCTGGTCATCCACCGCAAGGACGGCACGACGCGCCAGGTGCCGGTCAAGCTGCGCATCGACACCGCCATCGAGGTCGACTACTACCTGCACGGCGGCATCCTGCCGTATGTGCTGCGGCAGCTGCTGGCGGCGTAGCGCCCGCGTCGTCCCGAGCGGCATGCGAGGGGTGTCCACCGCTGCGGTTGCGTGGGCTCCCCTGTCGCTAGGCTCCTCGGGATGACATCGAGGAGAACAAGAGCATGGAACACAAGGAGGAGGCCGACGTAGAGGCACCACCGCTCGCCGACCGGCCCGAGCCGGCGGGCTTCTGGGACCGCGCCTGGCCGCTGGCCATGTTGGCGGTGATGACCGCGGCCCTGATACGCGCGTGTATACCCAGCGCCGCGCCGACGCCGACGGCGCCGCCGTTCGACGCCACCGCCGCCACGCGCCAGGCGAACGACCAGGCCATGGCCGAGCTGGCCGCGCTGCCGGCCAACGCGACGATCGAGCAGACGCTGCGCGCCCTGAACCTGATCGTCGTGAACTTCGACAGCGGCAGCACCGCGATTCCCGGTGACGCACAACCGGTGCTCGCCAGGGCGGCACAGGTCATCGCGGCGCTGCCCCCCAACGTCACGTTGCAGATCGTCGGTCATACCGACGACACCGGCACAGCTGAGGCCAACCTTGCGCTGTCGCTGGCGCGGGCGCAGGCGGTGCTGGATTTTCTCGTCGCCGCGGGCGTTCCGGCCGGGCGCCTGACCGCGACCGGACGGGGCGACACCAAACCGGTGGCCAGCAACGCCACCGCTGAAGGCCGCTTTCGCAACCGGCGCATCGAGTTTGCGGCGGCGAGTTAGACCGGCCGTTATTAACAGAGGGCTGCCTTTCGTCATCCATTCGCGCAGCGCAGGATTAACAGCATGGGCGACGCTTTGCGCTGGTGCGACTGGCAAACAAGCGCGCTGGGCGGTTGCCTGCGTTTGCGCGGCACCTGGAGCCTGGCCGACCTCGCGGCCATCGAGCGCGCGCTGCGCCGCGTCCCGCTCGCGTCGCCGCTGACGCTCGACGGCG
>DATLZG010000258.1:0-2020 GCA_035574095.1 Burkholderiaceae bacterium
CCCGCCGGCGGACGGCTGGCACATCGACGCTGCGCAACGGCCGCTCGGCGTGTACTACCGCATCGACAAGCGTTCGGTGGTCGACCTGCAGGCGGCGATCCAGGAGATCGGCGCGATCTACGTTTCGGCGCGCGCGCACGACGGCTGGGACGATGTGCTCGAGCGGCCGGCGCCGCGTTCGCACGCCGATCTGCCGGTGATTCCACCGCGCAGCGCGAAGAGCAAGACCGGCGGACATGCGTTCGCGCTGGTCGGCTACAACGAGATCGGCTTCATCGTGCAGAACTCCTGGGGCGAGAACTGGGGCGCCGGCGGTTTCGCCGTGCTGCCATACGCGGACTGGATCCGCCACGCGACCGACGCCTGGGCCTGCGCGCTCGGCGTGGCGCAGGACCTGCGGCTGAACGCCGCGCGGATCGAAGCGCTGCGCTGGCCGCAGCCGAGCGGGCGGTCTCTCGGCTTCTTCGATCTGAGCGTGAAGTCGCCGAACAATCCGCCGGACGATCCGTGGCCGATCGACCGCGAGTACGAGCACGCGCCGTACGAACCGTGGTCCACGGCCAAGGCGTACGCGCACACGCTGGTGACCGGCAACGACGGCGTGGTCGAAATCACCGATCTCGCAGTCGGCGCGACCGGCGATGTCGAGCGCTTCGTCGATGGCTTGGTCGTCGAGGCGCCGCTGGCGACGCTGGCGCAGATGGATACGCCGCGCTTGATGATCTATGCGCACGGCGGCCTGAACAGCCGCGACGATTCGATCGCCCGCATCCGCGTGCTGGCGCCTTACTTCGAGGCCAACGGCATCTACCCGCTGTTCCTCACCTGGCGCACCGGACCGGTCGAGACGCTGGTCGACATCCTGCAGGACAAGCTGCGTTCGATCTTCGGCATCGAGACCGACGAGCAGGCGCGCGCGGCCGGCTTCTTCGACGATCTGAAGGAAGCGCGCGACCGCCGCGTGGAAGAGATCGCGCACGTCGCGGTCAAGGGCCTGTGGACGGAAATGCGCGAGAACGCCGCCCGCGGCGCCGCGCGCGGGCGCGGGCTCGATCTGCTGGCGCGCAAGCTGGTCGCGCTGCGCGACCGGCTGCAAAGCGAGGGCGGAAAGTCATTGCAGGTGCACCTGGTCGGGCACTCGGCGGGCACGATCCTGCTCGGCCATCTGCTGGGCAAGCTCGCCGCCGCGCCGCTGAGGATCGCCACCTGCACGCTGTACGCGGCGGCCTGTTCGGTGCGCTTCGCCGTGCAGAAGTATCTGGACGAGGCCAAGCCGATCCTCTCTTCGACGGACATCGCGCTGCACTACCTGACCGACGCCAACGAGAAGCGCGACTACCTGGCCGGCAGCCGGCACTTCCACCTGTACGGCAAGTCGCTGCTGTATCTGGTCAGCCGTGCGCTCGACGACAAACGCAAGATGCCGCTGCTCGGCTTCGAGCGGGCGGTCGAACCGGGCTACGAGGCGAACGCCGACCAGTGGGTTGCCTCCGAGCACGACGCGCTGCGCGAGTGGCAGCGCCGGTTCAAGGGCACGCTGGCGCCGGTGGCGGAGCCGAACATCGCGGTGGCCGCGAACGGCAAGACCGTGCAGGCGACGCACGGCTCGTTCGACAACAACGTGCGCGTGATCGCCGCGACCATCGAACGCATCACCGGCAGCAAGCCGGTGAAGCCGATCGAGTGGCTCGATTACTGAGGGACGCCTTGCAACGCCGGCAGCGGACAGCACGCCGTATTCGCCGCCCGCCGCCGGAAGGCCGATGCCGCTGACATCGCCAACGGTACTGCGGAGCGTGAGGGCCGGCTGGTGGAACTGGGGCCAAGCGCTGCAGCGATCACGCGAGGTGCCGCGCCATGCGATGGGCCCGGCCGGATCCGCTCCGCCGCACGTGAGCCCCGAGCCTTCTAGGTTGGGTGAGGGCTTGCCAACCGTGCCTATCGGTTAGGCTTCGCCGACCGAAGGTTGCGGGGCCGACAGATAGGCTGTTAATGAGGGGTAGGTGAGGTGGTCTTTTCG
>DATLZG010000259.1:0-4140 GCA_035574095.1 Burkholderiaceae bacterium
CGACACCGGTTCTGGAGGAACTCACCGGCGCACTTCGCCAGCGCCGCTTGGTAGTGCGCCTCGACCCGCTCGTTTTCGACCCGCGCCGCCGCCAGCGCCTGCTCCACCTGCTCGGCGGTAACGATGCGACCGGGGGCGAAACGCTCGGCAAACGGCACGGCCGCGGCGCCGCCGCCCGCCGCAGACAGCGCGAGACACAGCAACGCGGCGAGCGACTTCATGCCGCCAGCGCCGACGCTTCGCGTCGTGGCGCCTCCAGATAAGACTTCGCTTGCATCTCGATCAGCCGCGACGCAGTCCGCTGAAACTCGTTGGCCAACGCGCCCGCCGTGTACAACGTTTCCGGTCCGACCTCGGCGGACAGGATCAGTTTCACGCGCCGGTCGTACAGGATGTCCACCAGCCAGGTAAAGCGGCGCGCCTCCGACGCCTGCCCCGCCGACATCGCCGGTACGTTGGATAGCAGCACGGTGTGGAACTGCGCGGCGATCTCCAGGTAATCGTTGTGCGAACGCGGTCCGCCGCACAGCACCGCGAAGTCGAACCAGACCACACCCCCGGCGCGTCGGCGCGCGCGAATCTGCCGCGCCTCGATCGTCAGCACCGGATCATCGTCCTCCGTCTCGGCCAAGCTGCGAAACGCCTCCTCCAGCCGCGCTTCCGACTCCGGCCCCAGCGGTGTCAGGTAGGTGTCGATGCGTTCGAGCGCCAGCCGGCGGTAATCGGTGCCGCCGTCCACCTGCAACACATCGAGCTTCTCTTTCAGCAGCGCGATCGCCGGCAGTACGCGCTCGCGGTGCAGGCCGTCCGGATACAGGCCGTCGGGCGGGTAGTTCGACGTCATCACGAAGCCGACACCGAGCTCGAACAAGCGCGCCAGCAACCGGTGCAGGATCATCGCGTCGGCGATGTCGGAGACGTGGAACTCGTCGAAGCAGATTAGTCGATGGCGGCGGGCGACGCGGCGCGCCACTTCATCCAGCGGATCGGGTGTGCCCTTGACTTCTTCCAGCTCGCGGTGCACGCCGCGCATGAACTCGTGAAAGTGCACGCGCGTCTTGCGGATCAGCGGCACGGCGGCGAAAAAACTGTCCATCAGAAAGCTCTTGCCGCGGCCGACACCGCCCCACAGGTACACGCCGCGCGGAATCGGCGGTCGCCGCAGCAGCTTCGCCACCGCGTTGGAGCGCTGCGCCTTGTACGCGCGCCAGTCGGCATCCAGTCGTTCGAGCCGCACGGCGGCGGCCTGCTGCGCGGCGTCCAACCGGTAGCCGCGCGCGGCGAGGGTGGCGTCGAGATGGGCGCGAAACGTCACATCGGTAATCCGTAAACCGTGATCCGTGATCCGTGATCCGTTGACCGTGTGCGTCGAACGCCTTTCTCGGATCACGGACAACGGATCACCGATCACAGATTCAGCGTGCGCTTGTCCACCGCCAGCGCAGCCTCTTTCGTCGCCTCGGCGAGCGACGGGTGCGCGTGGCAGATGCGCGCGATGTCCTCGGCGGCGGCCTTGAACTCCATCGCCACCACCGCCTCGGCGATCAGCTCCGAAACGAATGGCCCGATCATGTGCACGCCGAGGATCTGGTCGGTGGCGGCGTCGGCGAGGAACTTCACGAACCCGGTCGTGTCGCCCAGCGCCCGCGCGCGGCCGTTGGCCATGAACGGGAAGCTGCCCGCCTTGTAAGCGCGCCCCGCTTCCTTCAGTTGCTGCTCGGTGGCGCCGACCCAGGCGATCTCGGGCGCTGTGTAGATCACCCAGGGGATCGTGTTGAAGTCCACGTGCGGATGCTGGCCAGCGATGCGTTCGGCCACCGCCACGCCCTCTTCCTCGGCCTTGTGCGCCAGCATCGGCCCGCGCACCACGTCGCCGATCGCCCATACGTTCGGCAGGTTGGTGCGGCATTGTTCGTCCACGACCACGAAGCCGCGCTCGTCCAGCGCCAGGCCGACGGCGGCGGCATTCAGTCCGTCGGTGTTCGGCACACGGCCGATCGAGACGATCAGACGGTCGCAGTCGAGCGTCTGCGCCTTGCCGGCGGAATCGGTCCACGCCACCGTCACGCCGCCCTTGCCCGTTTTCACCGCTTCGACCTTGGCGCCCAGATGGATCTTCAACCCCTGCTTCGCGAAGACCTTCTGCGCTTCCTTGGCGACGTCCTGATCGGCTGCCGGCAGAAAGGTCGGCAGCGCCTCGAGTACGGTGACGTCGGCGCCGAGCCGCCGCCACACGCTGCCCATCTCGAGTCCGATCACGCCGGCGCCGATCACGCCGAGCTTCGCGGGAACCGACGGCATCGCCAGCGCCCCGTCGTTGGACAGGATCAGCTTCTCGTCGAATGCCACGCCCGGCAGCGGGCGCGCATTGGAGCCGGTGGCGACGATCACGTGCTTGGCGGTCAGCGTCGTGTCGGCCGGCGCCGAAACCCGGATCTCGTAGCCCGCGTCCCCGCGACCGACGAAGGCGCCGCTGCCGTGCAGAAACGTCACCTTGTTCTTTTTGAACAGGTACAGGATGCCGTCGTTGTTCTGCGCCACCACTTTGTCTTTGCGCGCCAGCATCTTCGCGACGTCGATCGCCGGCGGTGCGCCGAACACGATGCCGTGCTCGGCGAAGTGCTTGGCGGCGTGCTCGAAGTGTTCCGACGATTGCAGCAGCGCCTTCGACGGGATGCAGCCGATATTGGTGCAGGTGCCGCCCGGCGCCGGCGCCCCTTTGCCGTTCTTCCAGCGGTCGATGCAGGCGACCTTGAAGCCGAGCTGGGCGGCGCGGATGGCGGCGATGTAGCCGCCCGGGCCGGCGCCGATCACGGCGACGTCGTAGTTTGTCGTCATCGATTACCCCGGTCGTTTCGCGCGCGGCGGAACGAAGATCCACATCAACAGATACAGGACGATGCCGGCGCCGCCGGCGAAAGCCGCGATCGCGAACAGCAGGCGCCAGAACCAGGAGTCGATACCCGTCAAGTGTGCGATGCCGCCGCACACCCCCGCGATCCACTGATCGTCGGTATCGCGCCGCAGGCGGTTGATCGCGACGTCGCGCAGCGGCGCCTGCGCGAGCAGTCGCGCTTTCGCCTGCTCGAACTCCTGCTGCGTCAACGCCCCTTTGACCAGAAGCTCGTGCAGCTTGGCGATCTCGTCGGCCGTGCTCATCGGCGCCCGCCGCTCACAGCTCCAGCAGCAGGCGCGCCGGATCCTCCAGCGCTTCCTTGATCGCCACCAGCGACAGCACCGCCTCGCGGCCGTCGATGATGCGGTGGTCGTACGACAGCGCCAGGTAATTGACCGGCCGGATCACGATCTGGCCGTTCTCGACCACCGGTCGCTCCTTGGTCGCGTGAATGCCGAGGATGGCCGACTGCGGCGGATTGATGATCGGGGTGGACAGCATCGAGCCGAACACCCCGCCGTTGGAGATCGAAAACGTCCCGCCGGTCAGCTCTTCCAGCGCCAGCTTGCCGTCGGCGGCGCGCTTGCCGAAGTCGGCGATCTTCTTCTCGATCTCGGCAAAGCTCATCTGGTCGGCGTCGCGCAGGATCGGCACCACCAGCCCGCGCGGGCTGCCGACCGCGATACCGATGTCGAAATAGCCGTGGTAGACGATGTCGGTGCCGTCGACCGAGGCGTTGACGATCGGAAACTTCTTCAGCGCCGCCACCGCCGCTTTGACGAAGAACGACATAAAGCCCAGCTTCACGCCGTGCTCTTTCTCGAAGCGGTCCTTGTACCTGTTGCGCAGGTCGATCACCGGCTGCATGTTGACCTCGTTGAACGTGGTGAGGATGGCCGCGGTCTGCTGCGACTGCACCAGCCGCTCGGCGATGCGTGCCCGCAGGCGCGACATCGGTACGCGCTGCTCGGGCCGGTTGCCGAGGAAGGCGAGGTCGATCGGCGCTTTGACCTCGGGCAAGGTCGGACGGGACGCGGCCGCAGCGGGCGCCGGGGCGGGCTTCGCTGCCGCTGCCTGCTGCGCAGCCAGCACGTCGCTTTTCAGTATGCGGCCGTCGCGCCCGGTGCCGGTGATTTGCGCCGGGTCGATGCCGGCATCCGCCATCAGCTTGGCCGCCGCCGGCATCGCGACCGGCGCGTTCGGCACCGGCGCTGGCGCCGCCTTGGGCGGCGCCGCGGGGGCGG
>DATLZG010000260.1:0-11680 GCA_035574095.1 Burkholderiaceae bacterium
CGGCGCATCCTCGATGTCGGCTGCGGCGGCGGCGCGATGCGGGCGCCGCTCGTCACGCGCTTTGCGGACGCTTCCTGGATCGGCGTCGATCTGTCGTTGCCGATGCTGACGGCGGCGCGCGAGGCGGATTTCGTGGCGCGCGTTCTGGCGCGCTGGCGCGGCCGCGCCGGCGCGCGCGTGTGCGCCGACGCGGCCGCGCTGCCGTTCGCCGACGGCGCGTTCGATCTCGTCCTTTCCAACCTGATGCTGCATTGGCATCCGGCACCGCACGCGGTGTTGCGGGAGTGGAACCGTGTGCTCGCGGTCGGCGGCCTGCTGCTGTTCAGCTGTTTTGGTCCGGATACGCTGCGCGAGCTGCGCGCGGCCTGCGCCGAAGCGTTGCCCGCCGCCGCACCGATGCCCTTCACCGACATGCACGACTACGGGGACATGTTGATTGCCGCCGGCTTTGCCGCGCCGGTGATGGAGATGGAGACGCTGCGGCTGACGTACCCATCGCCGTCGCAGCTGGTGCGCGAGGTGCGGCTGCTGGGCGGCAATCCGCGCGACGATCGCGCGCGCGGGCTGCCGTCGGGCGCGCGTGCGCGCGCCCTGCTGCAGGCGCTGCATCGGCAGCGCGGCGCCGACGGGCGCATCGCGCTGACGTTCGAGATCGTCTACGGCCATGCCTGGAAGCCGCCGCCGCGCGCGCAAGTGACGCGTATCACAGTCGAGGGTTTGCGGGCGCAATTGCGCGCACGCTAAGGTGCGGCCGGCGCGTTGCCCCTATAATCCGCCGCCTTGCGCCGGCAGCAATAGCGCCGAGTCGTAGAACCGTGGACGGGGAGGATCGGCGCCGGTCGGCGCCGCAGTGGCGATGAAAAGACGCTCGATGCTTACCGCAATGAAGACGTTGGCCGCGATGGCCGCCCTGACCGCCGCCGGCGCGGCGAGTGCCGTTCAGAGCAAGTACAACCTGGCGCCGCCGGTCACGCAGATCGCGCGCGACATCCACTGGTTGCACTGGTTCATGCTGATCATCTGCGGCGTGATCTTCGTCGGCGTGTTCGGCGTGATGTTCTATTCGATCTGGGCGCACCGTAAGTCGAAGGGGGCGGTGCCGGCCGAGTTCCACGAGAGCACGCAGGTCGAAATCGTGTGGACCGTGATCCCGTTCATCATCGTGATCGCGATGGCGCTGCCGGCCACGCGAACGGTGGTGGCGATGAAGGACACCAGTAACGCCGATCTGACGATCAAGGCCACCGGCTATCAGTGGAAGTGGGGTTACGACTACCTGAAGGGCGAGGGCGAAGGCATCTCGTTTCTGTCTACCCTGGCGACGCCGCGCGACCAGATCGACGGCGGCAACGACGCCGGGCGCAAGGCGAACAAGACCTACCTGATCGAAGTCGACAACGAGCTGGTGGTGCCGGTCGACAAAAAAGTGCGCATCATCACCACCGCGAGCGACGTGATTCACGCCTGGTTCGTGCCGGCGCTGGGTGTCAAGCAGGACGCGATTCCCGGCTTCGTGCGCGACACCTGGTTCAAGGCCGAGAAAACCGGCACGTTCCGCGGCCAGTGCGCCGAGCTGTGCGGCCGCGACCACGCGTTCATGCCGATCGTCGTCAAGGTGGTCACGCAGGACGAGTACACGAAGTGGGTGGCCGGCAAGAAGAAAGAGATGGCGGCACTCGCCGACGATCCGAACAAGGTGTGGACGCTGGCGGAGCTGAAAGCGCGCGGCGCGCAGGTGTACGCGACCAATTGTGGCGTGTGCCATCAACCGCACGGCAAGGGCGTGCCGAACACGTTCCCGGCGCTCGACGGCAGCAAGGTCGTCGCCGACAAGGCGCAGCAGATCGCGATCCTGCTGAACGGCAAGAACGCGATGCCGGCGTGGAAGACGCTGTCGGACGTCGAGTTGGCCGCGGTTGCCACGTTCGTGCGCAACAACTGGGGCAACAACCTCGGGCCGGTGCAGCCGGCCGAGTTCAAGGCGGCGCGCCAGTGACGCCGCCGCGCGAACTACCGATTTGACGAATTGACGCAGGAGCAGCGATGAGTGCGGTCACCCCCGAGCAGTTGCACGGCCACGCCGGCGCCGTCGATCACGCACACGATCACCCGCACGGCTGGCGGCGCTGGCTGTACGCGACCAACCACAAGGACATCGGCACGATGTACCTGTGGTTCTCGTTCACGATGTTCCTGTTCGGCGGTGTGCTGGCGCTCGGTATCCGCAGCGAGCTGTTCCAGCCCGGGCTGCAGATCATGCGGCCGGAGTTCTTCAACCAGCTGACCACGATGCACGGCGTCATCATGGTGTTCGGCGCCATCATGCCGGCATTCGTCGGTTTCGCGAACTGGATGATCCCGCTGCAGATCGGCGCGCCCGACATGGCGTTCGCGCGCATGAACAACTTCAGCTTCTGGCTGCTGCCGCCGGCGGCGCTGCTGCTTCTCATGTCGTTCTTCGTGCCGGGCGGAGCGACCGCGGCCGGCTGGACGCTGTACGCGCCGCTCACGGTGCAGATGGGCCCGGGCATGGACCTGGCGATCTTCGCGCTGCACATCATGGGCGCCAGCTCGATCATGGGGTCGATCAACATCATCACGACGATCCTGAACATGCGCGCGCCCGGCATGACGCTGATGAAGATGCCGATGTTCTGCTGGACCTGGCTGATTACCGCCTATCTGCTGCTGGCGGTGATGCCGGTGCTGGCGGGCGCGATCACGATGACGCTGACCGACCGTCACTTCGGCACCAGCTTCTTCAACGCCGCCGGCGGCGGCGACCCGGTGATGTACCAGCACATCTTCTGGTTTTTCGGTCATCCCGAGGTGTACATCATGATCCTGCCGGCGTTCGGCATCGTCAGCCAGATCGTGCCGGTGTTCGCCCGCAAGCCGCTGTTCGGCTACGCGTCGATGGTGTACGCGACGGCGTCGATTGCGATCCTGTCGTTCATCGTCTGGGCGCACCACATGTTCACCACCGGCATGCCGGTGACCGGGCAACTCTTCTTCATGTACGCGACGATGCTGATCGCGGTGCCCACCGGCGTGAAGATCTTCAACTGGCTGGCGACGATGTGGCGCGGGTCGATGACGTTCGAGACGCCGATGCTGTTCGCGGTCGGCTTCATTTTCGTGTTCACGATGGGCGGCTTCACGGGGCTGATCTGCGCGATGGCGCCGATCGACATCCAGATCCAGGACACCTACTACGTGGTCGCGCACTTCCACTACGTGCTGGTGGCCGGCAGTCTGTTCGCGCTGTTCGGCGGCACCTATTACTGGCTGCCGAAGTGGACCGGCCACATGTACGACGAGAAGCTCGGCAAGTGGCACTTCTGGCTGTCGATCATCTTCTTCAACATCACGTTTTTCCCGATGCATTTCCTCGGCCTGGCGGGTATGCCGCGCCGCTACGCCGACTACCCGATGCAGTTCGCCGACTTCAACATGGTGGCGTCGATCGGCGCCTTCGGTTTCGGCCTGTCGCAGTTGCTGTTCCTGTACATCGTGATCAAAGCGATCCGCGGCGGTCCGAAGGCGAGCGCCAATTACTTCGACGCCAAAGACGGCGGTCTGGAGTGGACGGTGCCGTCGCCGGCGCCGTTCCATACGTTCGAGACGCCGCCGAAGGTCAATTAAGGATTGACGAACGTCGGGGCCGGCGACGGTGCCCGACCGCGGAAACCTCATGGCAAACGCGACTCCTGCGGCGAAGAAGAACGCTCGCACGGCGCTCGTTCTGGCATCGATCGCGCTGGTGTTCTTTCTCGGCATCGTCGCCCGTTACTGGTTGCTCGGCACCTAGTCCGCGATGCAAGCGCCTGCGAACCCCAAAGCGAACGGCGCGCTGCTGCGCAAGCTGCTGATCATCGCGGTCGTGATGTTCGGCTTCGGCTGGGCGCTGATTCCGATCTACCGCAAGATCTGCGAGATCACTGGCATCAACCTGCTGACCGACCCTGATCCGCGCGCCGCCGAGCGCGTGCGCAACACCCAGGTCGACACCAGCCGCACGGTGGTGATCGAATTCGATGCCAACAAGC
Organism: Burkholderiaceae bacterium; assembly: GCA_035574095.1. Taxonomy (GTDB): domain Bacteria; phylum Pseudomonadota; class Gammaproteobacteria; order Burkholderiales; family Burkholderiaceae_F; genus JAKANT01. The sequence continues at coordinate 4,050 of DATLZG010000260.1, forward strand.
AAGGACCGTGGCGCTTCAAGCCGCGCGTCAACCATTTGAAGGTCCATCCGGGCGAACTGGTGCGGGTCGATTACGACCTGGTGAACCTGGAGAGCCGCGCTCTCGCCGGGCAGGCGATTCCGAGCTACGCGCCGCAGCAGGCCGCGCGCTACTTCAACAAGCTCGAGTGTTTCTGCTTCAAGCAGCAGACGCTGGCGGCGGGCGAAACGCGCCAGTTCCCGGTCGTGTTTTTCGTCGCGCCGGACCTGCCGGCCGACGTGACGCAGATCACGCTCTCGTACACGTTCTTCGAGGTGCCGGGCGCGGCGCCGGCGGTCGCGCCGGCCGCACCACGGAGTTGAAGCGATGGCGGCACCGGAGACGCTAAAGGACGCCGTCCGGCGCAAGGCGTCGTTCGGCCAAACGGTGCGGGCCGTGCTGTGGTCGTTTTTCGGCGTGCGCAAGCGCGCCGACTACGAAGCCGACGCCGCGCAACTGAACCCGGTGTACGTGATCATTACCGGTATCGCCGCCGCAGCGGCGTTCGTCGTCGCGCTGCTCGTCGTCGTCAATTGGGTTGTGAGTTAAGGAGAGAGAGGATGGCAGGCACCCACGCGCAAGCTCCGGACTATTTCGTTCCGGCGCCGTCGAACTGGCCGATGGTCGGCATGATCTCGATGATCTTCACGACTTTCGGCGCGGCGATGGTCGTCAACAAAGTCGCGTACGGCGGCTTGGTCCTGCTGCTCGGGTTCGCGTTGCTGGTCTACATGATGGTCGGCTGGTTCGGCGCGGTGATCGGCGAATCCGAAGCCGGCGCGTACAACCGCAAGGTCGACGTGTCTTTCCGCTGGGGGATGAGCTGGTTCATCTTCTCCGAGGTGATGTTCTTCGCCTCGTTCTTCGGCGCGCTGTATTACGCCCGGGCCATCACGCTGCCGTCGCTCGGCGACTTCGACCACAAGCTGCTGTGGCCGGATTTCCACGCCGTGTGGCCCAACACGGGTCCGGCCGGCATCGTCGAAGACTTCACCAAGATCCACGCTTGGCCGCTGCCGACGGTGAACACCATCCTGCTGGTCACGTCCGGCGTCTGGCTGACGATCGCGCATCACGCGCTGCGCCGCGGCGAGCGCGGCAAGACCGCCTTCTGGCTGTTTATGACGCTCGCCTTCGGCTTCGCGTTCGTCGCCATCCAGGCGTACGAATACGCGCACGCCTACCGCGACCTGAACCTGCGTCTCGACTCGGGTATCTTCGGCTCGACGTTCTTCATGCTGACCGGCTTTCACGGCTTTCACGTGCTGGTCGGCGCGATCATGCTGACCGTCGTGCTACTGCGCGTGCTCAAGGGCCATTTCAAGCCCGACAACCACTTCGCGTTCGAGGCGGCCGCCTGGTACTGGCACTTCGTCGACGTGGTCTGGATCGGCCTGTACATCGTCGTGTACTGGCTGTAACACGGCGCCGGCGAACGCCGGCGCGAGACCGCCGACTACGTGCGGTGAATCTTCAGCCGGTTGCCGTCGGCGTCGACTTCTTCGAGCACGACGTCGTACTTCCACAGCGCCTGCGCGTGCCGTAGCACGTCGGCGGCCGAGTCGGGGTCGAGCAGGCGGCCGTTGCTGACGCGGTGCTGCAGCAGCAGTGCGCGATCGTTGTCGGCGCCGTCGCGCGCGACCACGATGGTCGGCTGGAAAAATTCCGGCCGATACTGCGCGGCGAGCGCCTGCCGCACCTTTAGGTAGCCCTGTTCGTTATGGATCGCGTGCACCTCGTAGACGCTGCGATCCTCCTCGTCGTCGTGCAGCAGGAACAGCCGCATGTCGCGCATGACCTTCGGCGACAGGTACTGCTCGATCAGGCTCTCGTCCTTGAAGTTGGCCATCGCGAAGTGGATCGCCTCGCGCCAGTCGCGGCCGGCGAGCTGCGGGAACCATTGCCGATCCTCGTCGGTCGGCTGCTCGCAGATGCGGCGGATGTCGCGATAAATGGCGAAGCCGAGCGCGTACGGGTTGATGCCGTGGTAGTGCTTGTGATCGAACGGCAGTTGCGTGACGACGTCGCTATGGTTGGCCAGCCATTCGACCATGAAGCCGTCGTCGACCTCGCCGGCGTCGTACAACTCGTGCAGCAGCGTGTAATGCCAGAACGTCGCCGCGCCCTCGTTGGCGACCTTGGTCAATCGCTGCGGATAGAAATACTGCGCGACCTTGCGCACGATGCGCACCAGTTCACGCTGCCACGGCGCCAGTTTCGGCGCGTGCTTCTCGATGTAGTACAGCAGGTTCTCTTGCGGCTCGAATTGCGCACCTTCCTCGTTCGCTTCGCGCGGCTTGGCGTTTTCGAACAGGTAGGCGTAGTCGGGGTTGAAGTGGCGTTCGGCGAAGCGCAGCCGCTCGGCCAGCCGTTCGCGCTCGCGCCGCGCCGACAGGCGCCCCGGCTTGCGATAGCGGTCCACGCCGTAGGGCGCCAGCGTGTGGCAGCAATCGAGCGTCTTTTCGACCTCGCGCCAGCCGTAGCGCTGCTCGCAATCGAGCACGTAGCCGTTGGCGAACTTCAGGTAGTCGAGGATCGCATCGGGCTGCGTGAACTGCTGGAACAGGTAGTTGTTGCGGAAGAACGCGTTGTGTCCGTAACCCGCGTGCGCCATCACCAGGACCTGCAGCGCGAGCGTGTTGGTTTCCATCAGATACACCAGCGCCGGATTGGTGTTGATCACGATCTCGTACGCCAGCCCCGACAGCCCTTTGCGGTAGCCGCGCTCCTGGCTGACCAGCTGCTTGCCGAAGCTCCAGTGCGCGTAGTGCACCGGCATGCCGACGGTGGAGCACAGATCCAGCATCTGGTCGGCAGTGATGATCTCGTACTGCACCGGATAGGTGACCAGACCGTTGCGCGCGGCGTGCGCGGCGAGCGCGGCGTCGAAGCGCTTGAGGATCGACGCCGTCCATTCGCTGCCGGTGGCGATCGGCGCGGCGGCGCGCGGCCGCGCGCCGGTCGGCATCGGCACCGTCGGCCGCGTCAGCAGCTTCGGCCACGGCCGTTCGCCCTTCGGCGCGCGCTGCGCCTTGTCCCACGGGTTCACGCGTGCGCCTCCTTGCGGGCGAACAGTTCGCGGAACACCGGCCAGATGTCGCTGCGCGCGCGCACCTGGCGGCGCGCGAACGCCGGACTGGCGATCGCTTCGTAGCTCTGCCACAGGTCGGACGGCCGCACGAACCAGCCGGTCACGCTCGGGATGTCGACGTACGCGAAGTAGCGCACGCGCGGCAGCAGAACGTCGGCGACGAACGCCGCGCTCTGGCGCCCGTCGTCCAGCCCGCAGTCGCCGTCGGAGGCCTGCGCGATGTACACGTTCCATTGCTCGCCGCCGTAGCGCGCCTCGATGATCGAATGCGCGAGCTGCAGCGCCGGCAGCACCAGCGTGCCGCCCGATTGCGGGTCGTAGAAAAACGTCTTCTCGTCGACCTCTTCCGCCTTCTCGGTGTGGCGGATGAAGACCACGTCGACCTCGCCGTACTTGCGCTCGAGGAACAGGTACAGCAGCGCGAAGAAACGCTTGGCCAAGTCCTTCTTGTGCTCGTCCATCGAGCCGGACACATCCATCAGGCACAGCATCACCGCGCGCGTGGCCGGCGCCGGCATCGGCGCGCGCGCCCGGTAGCGGCGATCGATGTCCTCGAGGAACGGCAGCGCGTCGCGCCGGCTCAGCAGGTCGGCGATCTCCTGATCGATCGCGGCAGCGCGCTCCGGATCGGCGCGTGCGCGCTCCTCTTCCAGCTCCGCGATGCGTTCGTTGATCGCGCCGCGCAGCGCGATGCGGCGCGCGATCGACATGCGCACGGTGCGCGCCGGGGCCAGGTTGCTCGGCGCGCCGTCGCGGCTGTAGCCGGCGCGCCGGCTGCGCTCCATCGTCACTTCGCCGAAGCGCGTGCGCTCAAGATTCGGCAGCTCCAGATCGTCGAAAAACAGCGCCAGGAACTCGTCGCGGGACAACACGAACGCGAAGTCGTCGCGGCCCTCACCGCGGCCCGGCTCGTCGCCTTCGGGACCGCCCTGGCCGCCGCCGCCCGGCGGGCGTTTGATCGTGTCGCCCGGAACGAACTCGCGATTGCCCGGCAACACGAAATCCCGGTTGCCGGTTTCTTCCTCGTGATGCAGGTACGGTTCGCGCAACCCGCGCCCGGGGATCGTGATGCGGCCGCCGCGGCCGACCTCCTTGATCGAGCGCTTGGCGAACTCCTCGTCGGCGGCGCGCTTGATCTCGTCCTTGAAGCGGCGCACGAAGCGTTCGCGGTTCACCGCACCGCGCCCCGGAGGATCGGCGCGGCGGTCGACGATTCGCATGTAGCGATTGGGAGCGATCAGGTCCGACATCGATGCGCTCCGCGTTCCTGCGTCCGTTAGGACTGCGCCGATTTCTTGAAGTGCAGATACCAGTCGACCAGACGCCGCACCTGCTTCTCGGTGTAGCCGCGCGCGATCATGCGGTTGACGAACGACTTATGGCGTTCGTCCAGCTCCTGCGAGCCTTTGGCCTCGAACGAGATGACCGGCAGGATGTCCTCGGTCTTGGAGAACATGCGCTTCTCGATCACCACGCGCAGCTTCTCGTAGCTGGTCCAGTGCGGATTCTTGCCGTGAGCGCGCGCGCGCAGCACGAAGTTCACGACCTCGTTGCGGAAGTCCTTCGGGTTGCCGATGCCGGCCGGCTTCTCGATCTTCTCCAGCTCGGCGTTCAGCGCCTCGCGCGAGTACTGCATGCCGGTCTCCGGGTCGCGCCAGTCTTCGTCGAGCAGCCACTTGTCGGCGTACGTGACGTAACGGTCGAACAGGTTCTGGCCGTACTCGCCGTACGCGTCAAGGTAGCTCATCTGCAGTTCCTTCTCCAGGAACTCGGCGAAGCGCGGGATGATCCACTCCTTGATGTGCGAGCGCAGGCGGCGCTTGTATTCGTCCGGCAGGTCGTCCTTGGCCAGCCGCTCTTCGAGCACGACCAGCAGATTGACCGGGTCGGCCGCGATCTCGGACGGGTCGCGGTTAAACGCCGCCGAGATCGTCTTGAACGCCCAGCGCGTGGACAGCCCGGAGAAGCCCTCGGCCGGACCGGCGTCGTCGCGGTACTCCTTGACGCTCTTCGCGCGCGGGTCGAGGTCCTTCAGGTTCTCGCCGTTGTACGCGCGCAGCTTCGAATAGACGGACGAGTTCTCCGGCACCGTCAGGCGCGACAGCACCGTGAATTCGGCCAGCGTGCGCAGCGTCTGCGGCGCGCACGGCGCCTCGGCGAGCGTCGAGGATTTCAGCATCTTCTCGTAAATGCGGATCTCCTCGTCCACACGAAGGCAGTACGGCACCTTGACCAGGTACACGCGGTCGATGAAGGCCTCGTTGTCCTTGTTGTTGCGGAACTTCAGCCACTCGGCCTCGTTCGAGTGCGCCATGATGAAGCCGTTGAACGGCATCGCCGGCAGCGCTTCGGTGCCCTTGAAGTTGCCTTCCTGCGTCGCGGTCAGAATCGGGTTGAGCACCTTCAACGGCGCCTTGAACATCTCGACGAACTCGACGCAGCGTGCCGAGCCGAGGCACAGCGCGCCCGAGTAGCTGTAGGCGTCCGGATCTTCCTGCGCGAACCGCTCCAGCATGCGCAAATCGACCTTGCCGACCAGCGTCGAAATGTCCTGGGTGTTTTCGTCGCCGGGCTCGGTCTTCACGATCCCGACCTGGTTCAGCACCGACGGCATGATGCGCACCACGCGGAACTTCGTGATGTCGCCCTTGTATTCTTTCAGCCGCTTCAGCGCCCACGGGCTGGCGATGCCGGTCAGCGCGCGGCGCGGAATGCCGTAGCGGTCCTCCATCTGCTGGCCGAACTTCTCGCGGTCGAACAGGCCCAGCGGGCTTTCGAGCAGCGGCGACACGCGGCCCGACAGCGAGTCTTTCAGCGCGTAGATCGGATAAACCTCGCACAGCTTCTTGATCTTCTCGGCCAGCGACGATTTGCCGCCGCCCACCGGCCCCAGCAAGTACAGCACTTGCTTCTTCTCTTCCAGGCCCTGGGCCGCGTGCAGAAAGTACGCGTACAGGTTCATCAGCGTGTCTTCCATGCCGTGGAACTCGCTGAACGTGTCCCAAGTCTGGATGATGCGGTTCTGGAAGATGCGCGACAGTCGCGGGTCCTCGGCCGTGTTCACCAGTTTCGGCTTGCCGATCGCCTCCAGCACGCACTCGTGCGCCGAGGCGTAGGCCATGCGATCGGTCCTGCAGTACTGGAGGAAGTCCTCCAGCGACATTTCGTCTTCCTGCGCGCGGACGAAATGATCGCGAAACTCGGAGAACAATTCGGCGGACGCGTGCATCAGGACCTCCTTTGCGGCGTCAACGCAGCAACGCTGATACGCGATGACTCAGACTAGGCTTTTGCCCGAATGTTCTATCGCTGCAAAAACACCGCTTTCGCCGCACACCGCGCAACTGCTTGGCTGCTGCGGGCAATTCGATCGTACTGCAATGCCGACTATGGCAGTCTTGCGCACCGCACACGCGCCGATTTGCGGCCGCCGCGCGGGCTAATCTGCGCCCGCGCGGCGGGTATCCTTGCCGCCGCCGGACGTCTCTCAATAGCCTCGCGGGTGTATCCACCCCATCCACCAGCTGAACCAGATGACCAACAGTAGTGCGACCGACAGCGCGACACGAACCGTCAGCGCGTTGACCGTGCGATTGGTCGTTCCCTGGTCGCGCAGCAGAAACAGCAACGCCGAACCGAGCGCGGCGAGAATGCCGGCGAGGGCGATGCCGATGAAGACCTTCATGGCTTGTACGAGCGGTCGCGGACCATTATGGCACCGGCCGCGCTGCGTGCGGCGATGACGGGCGGCAGGACCGCGATCGCGCTGGTCGCGGCGGTGGCGGGAGTCTTCGTGGCTGTGCAGCTCGGCAACTGGCAAAACCGACGCGCCGAGCAGAAGCTCGCGCTCGAACGCGCGTGGGCGGAGGCCGCCGCCGCCCCCGCGCTGGACGTGCACGGCGGCGGCGACTTGCAGGCGGTCGCGGCCCGACTGCCGCGCCGCGTGCGCCTGCGCGGGGAGTTCCTGCATCAACACACGGTCTGGCTCGACAATCGCATGCTCGACGGGCGCGTGGGTTTTCTGGTTGTCACGCCACTGCGTCTGCGCGATGCGAGCGGGATCGTGCTGATCGCGCGCGGGTGGGCAGCGCGCGATCTCGCCGACCCGACCCGCCTGCCGCCGGTCGGTCGGCCGGCCGGTGCGGTCGAATTGGAAGGGCTCGCCGTCAGCGGCGTGCCGCGCTTGCCGGAGTTCGGCCGACCGCCGCCCGACCGCGGCGCGCCGATCCGGCAGAACCTCGAGCTCGACGAGTTTCGCGCGCGCCTCGAGCTGCCGGTCGCCACCTTCGTCGTGCAGCAGCTTTCCCCGTTCGACGATGGACTGCTGCGCAGATGGGAGCCGCCGGCGAGCGGCGTGGCGAAGCATCGCGGCTACGCCTTCCAGTGGTACGCGCTCGGCGCGCTGATCGTCGCGATAACGGTCACGCTCGGCTGGCGCCACCTGCGGTCGCGTGGCCGACAATCATGAGTGTGCCGGCTCGTGTCGGCGCCGCGGCGTCGCATTGGCGCCGCTATCGGATAC
>DATLZG010000261.1:0-6864 GCA_035574095.1 Burkholderiaceae bacterium
CGCCAGCGCGGCGCGATGTCTCGCTGCTCGTCACCTTTCACACCAACTCGGCCGAGCTGACGCCGCGCGCGCAGCAGTTGCTCGACGTCGTCGGCCGCGCGATGAAGTCCGAACAACTCGCCGCGCTGTCGTTCGTCGTCGAGGGTCACGCCGATCCGCGCGGCAATCCGGACGCGAATCTGCGCCTGTCGCAGGCGCGCGCCGAAAGCGTGCGCGCGTATCTGGTGCAGTCGCACGGCATCGACGCGGCGCGCCTCGCCGCCGTCGGCAAAGGCGACCGCGAGCTGCTCAACACGCAGCAGCCGGCGGCGGCGGAGAACCGCCGCGTCACGATCGTCACGCGGCAGTGAACCGTTACCTAAGTCACGGCGCGCCGCGACCGATCGTCGCTATCCTCGCTGCGCCAAGCGCGTGGAAGCGATGAATCGACGACAGGCGATCGTGCTCGCCGCAGCGGCGCTAGTCGCCGGCTGCGGCCTGCTGCCGACCTCGGGGCCGAAGCCGACCACGCTGGAGATGACGCTCGCGGCCGGCGCGCAACTGAATCCGAACGCGCAGCGCCGGCCGTCGCCGGTGGTGGTGCGCGTGTTCGACCTGAAAACGCCGGCCGGCTTCGAGGCCGCCAATTTCGACGCGCTGTTCGAACGCGACCGCGAAACGCTCGCCGCCGAGTTGGTCGCCCGCGACGAGTTCATACTGAAACCGGGCGAGGCGCGCAAGATCGATCGGCCGCTCGCCGCCGACACAAAGGTGCTCGGCATCGCCGTCGCGTTCCGCGAGCTCGAGCGCGCCAGTTGGCGCACCACGGTGGCGGTGAAGCCGAACGCGAAGAACCGCATCCACGTCGCGCTCGACGGCGTGACCGTGATCGCGACCACCGCGCCGTAAGCCACCCACGCGCATGAGCTGGCGCAGCCGCGTGATCTGGTCGCAGGGCATGTTCCTGCAGCCGCAGCACTTCCAGCAGGAGGCGCGCCATCGCGAACGGCAATTGGACGCGCGCGTGCGCGCCGCGCATCCGTACGCCTGGGGCTTCGCGCGCCTGGCGCTCGACGAAGCGGCGCTCGCGCTCGGTCGCGTCGCCCTCGCCGAGGCGGTCGGTGTGCTGCCCGACGGCACGGCGTTCTCCGCGCCGGAGCTGGACGCGCTGCCGCCTCCACTCGAAGTGCCGGCCGACTGTCGCGCCGAGACGATCGTGCTGGCGCTGCCGCTGGCGCGCCTCGGCGCGGTCGAGATCGATTTCGACGGCGGCGACGCGCTGGCGCGCTACCGCGCGCAGGAGCTGACGATCCGCGACCACACCAGCGTGTCCGACCAGTCGGCGGCGATCCAGGTCGGCGGCCTGCAACTGCGGCTGCTGCGCGAGCGCGATGCCGGCGCCGCGTACGCGACGCTCGGCTGCGCGCGCGTCGAGCAGCGCCGCCCGGACGGCCAGGTCGTGCTGCAGAGCGATTTCATCCCGGCACAGTACGCGCTGAACGCCACGCCGCACCTGGCGCAGATGGCGGGGCTGGTACACGGCCTGCTGGCACAGCGCGCGCAGTCGCTCGCCGCGCGCATGGGCCAGCTCGGCCACGGCGTCTCCGAGGTCGCGCACTTCCTGATGCTGCAGATGTTCAACCGCCACGAGCCGCTGTTCGCGCAGCACGCGCGCCTCGGCAACGCGCATCCGCAGGATTTCTACAACGACTGCGTGGCGCTGGCGGGCGAATTCGCGACCTTCGTCGGCGCCACGCGGCGAGCGGCAAGCTTTCCGCCTTACCGGCACGACGATCCGCTCGCCTGCTTTCAACCGGTGCTGGCCGAGCTGCGCGATCTGTTCGCGCGCGGCATCGAGGAGACGGCGATCGCGATCGAGCTTGTCGATCGCCGCCACGGCGTGCGCACCGCGGCGGTCGCCGATCTGGAGCTGGTGCGTTCGGCCAGCTTCGTGCTGGCGGTCAACGCGCAATTGCCGGGCGAACAACTGAAGCCGCGTTTCCTCGCGCAGAGCAAGGTCGGGCCGGTGGAGCGCATCCGCGACCTGGTGAACCTGCAGTTGCCCGGCATCGCGCTGCGCACGCTGCCGGTGGCGCCGCGCCAACTGCCGTACCACGCCGGCTTCTTCTACTTCGAGCTGGAGCGCAGCGGCGATCTGTGGAAGCAGTTCGAGAAGACCGGCAACCTGGCGATTCACGTCGCCGGCGAGTTCCCGGGGCTCGAAATGCAGTTGTGGGCGATTCGCCAGGGCTGAGAGGCGCTCGAGCCGTACCGAGCCGGGCCAATGACTGCCGCTTCGACCGACGATCCTTTCGCCAGCGCACCGGCCGATCGCACATTCGTGATGCCGACCCCCGGCGTGCGCGGCGCGGCCGCCGCGCGCGCGGCGGCACCGATGGACGTCGCACACGACTTTCCGGCGGTCAACGTGGGCCTCAATCCGCTGGTCGCGCTGGCCAACAGCGTGCTCGCGGTCGTGCCGCAGTTGCGCGCCACCACGCACCACCCGAACCCGCAGCAGTTGAAGGAGCAGATCGCGCACTCGATCCGCGAGTTCGAGCGCCGCGCCCGCGCGCAGGGCATTGCCGCCGAGCGCGTGATGGCGGCGCGCTACGTGCTGTGCACGCTGATCGACGAGACGGCCGCCAGCACGCCGTGGGGCGGCTCCGGCGCGTGGGCGAGACACAGCCTGCTGGTCGCGTTTCACAACGAATCGTGGGGCGGCGAGAAGGTGTTCCAGTTGATGGCGCGGCTGGCCGAGAACGTCGCCGCCAATCGCGATTTGCTGGAGCTGATCTACGCCTGCCTGGCGCTCGGGTTTCAGGGGCGCTATCGGGTCGTCGAAGGTGGCCCCGCCCAACTGGAACAGGTGCGCGCGCGGCTGGCGCAGTTGCTCGCGCAGGAACGGGGCGCCGCGCCGCGCGCGCTGGCCGAGAACTGGCGGCCGTCGGTCGCGCGCGGCGGCGTGCTCGCGTCGTGGCTGCCGCTGTGGGTCACCGGTGCGCTGGCGGCGGCGCTGCTGCTCGCGGTGTACATCGGGCTTTCGGTGTCGCTGTCGAGCCGGGCGCAGCCGGTCGAAGCGGCCATCCTCGCCATCCGCGCGCCGCAGGCAGCACCGCCGCCGGCACCGCTTCCCGCCACCGCGCCGCGCCTCGCCCCCCTGCTGGCAGAGGACATCCGCGCCGGTGCGCTCGACGTGCGCGACGAGTTCGACCGCAGCGTGGTCGTGATCCGCGGCGACGGTCTGTTCGCGCCAGCGAGCGCCGATTTGGACGCTGCGCGCCGCGGGCTGATGCAGCGAATCGGCGCGGCGCTCGCGCGCACGCCCGGACGCGTGATCGTCACCGGTCATACCGACGACCGGCCGATCCGCTCGCTGCTGTATCCGTCGAACTGGGAGCTGTCCGCCGCGCGCGCGGAAACGGTGCGCACGATCCTGCTGGCGAACGGCGTGGCGCCAAACCGGGTGCGCGCGATCGGCCGCGGCGACACCGAGCCGGTCGCGCGCAACGACACGCCGGCCAACCGCGCGCTGAACCGGCGCGTCGAGATCACGTTGCTGGCCGGAACATGAAGAAGCTGTTCGGCTGGCTGCTGAATCCGTGGCTGCTCGCGGCGCTGGGCCTGGCTGCGCTGGCGCTGGTGATCTGGTTCATCGGGCCGATGGTGGCGATCGGCGACTGGCGGCCGCTGACGAGCGAGACCGCGCGCTGGGTGCTGATCGTCGCGATCATCGCGATCTACGCGGCCCACAAGCTGTGGGGCGCGTGGCGCGCGCGGCAGGCGAACAGCCGCGTCGTTGCCGACCTCGCCGCGCAGGCGGCACCTTCGATCGCCACCGAATCGGCCGAGGCGCGCGTACTGCGCGAGCGCTTCGAGACGGCGCTGAAGACGCTGCGCAACGTGCGCTTCGGCGCGAGCGGCGGACTGTGGACGTCGCTGTCGTGGAAGTTCGGCCGCCAGTACCTGTACCAACTGCCGTGGTACGTGATCGTCGGCGCGCCCGGCGCCGGCAAGACGACCGCGCTGCTGAACTCCGGCCTGCGGTTCCCGCTTGCCGATCAGCTCGGGCGCGGCGCGATCAAGGGCGTGGGCGGCACGCGCAACTGCGACTGGTGGTTCACCGACCGCGCGGTGCTGCTCGACACCGCCGGCCGGTACACCACTCACGAAAGCGACCCGGAGGCCGATCGCCAGGCGTGGCAGAGTTTCCTCGGCCTGCTGAAGAAGGCGCGCCCGCGGCGCCCGGTCAACGGCGTGCTGCTCGCGGTGTCGGTGACCGATCTGCTTGCCTTCTCGGCCGAACAGCGCGCCGCACACGCCGCCGCGCTGCGCAGCCGGATCAAGGAGCTGCACGAGACGCTCGGCATCCGCATGCCGGTGTACGTGCTGCTGACCAAGTGCGATCTGCTGGCCGGCTTCATGGACTACTTCGCCGATCTGGACAAGGCCGAACGCGCGCAGGTCTGGGGCACGACGTTCGACTACGAAGCGGCGGCGAACGGCAAGGCGGTCGAAGCGTTCAGCGCCGAGTTCGACCTCCTGACGAAGCGGCTGCTCGACGGCGTGATCGAGCGCGTGCAGGCCGAACCGGACCCGCAGCGGCGCGCGCGCATCTATGCGTTCCCGCAGCAGTTCGGCGGCCTGCGCGACGCGCTCGACGACCTGCTGCGGCTGGCCTTCGCCCCGAGCGCGTTCGAGCAGGCGCCGCTGCTGCGCGGCGTTTACTTCATCAGCGGCACGCAGGAAGGCACACCGATCGATCGCCTGCTGGGCGCGATCGCGCGCGAGCTGCACCTGGAGCGGCTGATCCTGCCGCCGAACCAGAACTCGGGCCGCAGCTTCTTCCTCACGCGCCTGCTGACGGAGGTGGTGTTCCCCGAGGCGGAGCTGGTCGGCGCCACCTTGAAGTGGGAGACGCGCCGGCGCTGGATCGCCGCCGGCTGCTACGCGGCGATCGGAGCGGTTACGGTCGGGCTGCTCGCCGTCTGGATCGGCAGTTACGCCAATAACCGCGGCACGCTGGCGCGCGCCGGGTCCGCGGCCGCGGCGGCGAAGAAGATCGTCGATGCCACGCCGCTGCAGGTGAGCGCCGATCCGCTGCCGCTGCTGCCGGCGCTGAACGCCGCGCGCGCGCTGGCGCCGGCGCTCGATCCCGACGACGTGCCGTGGTCGCACGGCTTCGGCCTGTATCAAGGACGGCGCCTTGGCGCCGCGGCGGCGCAGGCGTACGAACAGCTGCTCGCCGATCTGCTGCCGCCGCGCTTGCTGGCGCGCGTCGAGCAGCAATTGCGCACGCGCGGCGACAACCTCGATGCGCTGTACGAGGCGCTGAAGGTGTACCTGATGCTGACGACGCCGGAGCGCTTCGACCGCGAAGCGGTGCGCCAGGTGGTGCTCGACGACTGGCGCGGTGGGCTGCTGTCGGCTGTCAACGCCGAGGAGCGGGCGCAACTCGAGGCGCACCTGGACGCGCTGCTCGCCTCCGGCGGGCGCAGCGCGATCGTCAAAGCCGACGCGCAGCTCGTGCAGCGGGTTCGCGACCAGTTGCGCAACGTGCCGCTCACGCAACGCATCTACACGCGGCTGAAGCTGCAGGGCGTGGGCAACGAGTTTCCGGAGTTCACAGTACGCAAGCACGCCGGCGAACTGGCGCTCGCCGTGTTCGTGCGCGCCGGCGGCGAGCCGCTGACGCGCGGCGTGCCGGGGCTGTACACGAAGGACGGCTACGAGAAGGGATTCAAGCGCGCGGTGGACGCCGTGACCGCGCAGCTTGCCGACGAAGAAAGCTGGGTGCTCGGCGTCACCGACGCGACATCGCGACTGAAGGACCCACTGCAGGTGCAGCGGCTGATCGACGACGTGCGGCGGTTGTACCTGAACGACTACATCCGCATCTGGGAAGCGTTCGTCGCCGACATCAAGCTGGCGCGCGTCACCGGACTGCGCGAGACGATCAACCAGGCGCGCATCCTTTCCGCGCCCGACAATCCGCTCGCGCCGCTGCTGCGCGCGATCGTGCGCGAGGTGACCCTCGCGACGCCCGATCCGACCAGCATCATCGACAAGACGATCGATACCGGCACCTCGTTCGTGCGCAAGGGCGCGGAGCGCATCTTCGGCACCGACAAGGCCGGCGCGCTGCCGGGCGTGGGCGAGCCGATCGAGCTGATGGTCGACCGCCGCTTTGCAGCGCTGCGCAAGTTCGTGCTGCCGCCCGCGGCTGGCAAACCGGCACCGATGGAGCAGTCGATCGCGCTGATCGCCGAGATCTACAACTGGCTGGTCGCGGCCGAAGCGGCAACCAAGGCCGGCAGCACGCCGCCGCCGGCAGACGGCGGCAAAGTGACGGCGGAAGCCGCCCGCTACCCGGAACCGCTGCGCTCGCTGCTGGCGACGCTGTCGGCGGCCGGCATCGCGGTCGTGCAAGGGGCGACGCGCGGCAACCTGACCGCGCTGGCGCGTGCGGACGTCGGCGAGTTCTGCCAGAAAGCGATCGCCGGCCGCTATCCGTTCGTGCGCAATAGTGGCACCGACGCGACGCGCGAGGACTTCGCCGCGCTGTTCGCACCCGGCGGCCGCTTCGACGCGTTCTTCCAGAAAAACCTCGCGCCGCTGGTCGACACGACCACCAACCCGTGGAGCTTCAGGCAGATCGGCGACACGAAGACCGCGGATGTCGGCGGTCTGCTGCCGCCGTTCCAGCGCGCGAAAGTGATTCGCGACACGTTCTTCCCGGCCGGCAGTCCGCAGCCGCTGTTGCGACTGCAGTTCCGGCCGCTCGACATGGACCAGTCGATCACGCGCTTCAACCTGACTATCGACGGCCAGGTCGTCACGTACGCGCACGGCCCGCAAAGCGCCACGCCGGTGCAGTGGCCGGGG
>DATLZG010000262.1:0-2485 GCA_035574095.1 Burkholderiaceae bacterium
TGGCCAGGGCCAAGGACCCGAGCCGCAACGACGCGATGCGCCCCAGGCACCCCCGCCCCGCAGGGTTGCGACGATAAGCGGGCGTACGCGGTGTTGGCGCGCTCGGCCGTAGGCCAGGCTACTGTCCTTCGCGCGCCGCCTGGCGTCCGCCCGCTTCTCGTCGCAACGCGGCCGTCGGGGATTGTGAGATAGGTTCCTAGCAGCGGCGGAAACGGCAGTCAATTGTCTTTTGCAGATTGTCGACAATCGACCCCGGCGCCCCTACACTGCGCGCCATGAAGAACGGTACTTCGGCCGCGCCGGCGGCCGCGTCCACGATCGTGCTGCTGCGCACCGCATCGCTCGGCAACGCCGCGCAGCAGGAAATCGAACGCATGATCCTGGCGGGCGAAATCGCTCCCGGCGCCAAGCTGACCGAGGCCTGGCTGGCGGAGAAACTCGGCATCTCGCGCGGCCCGTTGCGTGAAGCCTTCCGCCGGCTCGAGGAGGCGGGCCTCGTGCGGCAGGAGAAGAACCGCGGCGTGTTCGTGCGCGACATCCCGGTCGACGAGGCGGTCGAGATCTTCGATCTGCGCGCGGCGATGGACGAACTGGTCGGGCGCCGGCTGGCGGCTTCGATCAGTGCCGAGCAGTTGAAGACGGTGCGCGGCATCGTCGAGCGCATGGAGCAGGCGGCGAAGGCCGGCGACGCCGACGCCTATCACCTGCTGAACCTGCAGTTTCACGACACGCTGGTGCAGTTCGCCGGCAACCGCAAGCTGGCCGAGGTTTACCGCAAGCTGGTCAAAGAGCTGGCGCTGTTTCGCCGCCGCAACCTGCTGGACCGCGGCGTGCTGCCGCATTCGGCGTCCGAGCACCGGCAGATTCTGAAGGCGATCGCCGCCGGCGACCCGGAGGCCGCCGGCCGCGCGATGTTCGACCACGTGATGGAAAGCAAGCAGCGCATGCTGGCAGCGGAGGCGCAGCGCCGCGCGCCGCGCGCCGCGCGCCGGGGAAGACAACGATGATCGCAGTGAACGGCCGCACCTACGCGGCGCCCAGACAGACGACGGTGGTCGTGTGCGTGGACGGCTGCGAGCCGGATTACATCGCGCAGGCCGTGGCGGCCGGCTGCATGCCGACGCTGCGGCGCTGGCTGGCGCAAGGCACCGGCCTGATCGCCGAATGCGCGATGCCCAGCTTCACCAACCCGAACAACCTGTCGATCGTCACCGGCGCCCCGCCGGCGGTGCACGGCATCTGCGGCAACTACCTGTTCGATGTCGCCACCGGCACCGAACAGATGATGAACGACCCGCAGTGGCTGCGCGCGCCGTCGATCCTTGCCGCGCTGGCCGACGCCGGGCACGCGGTCGCTGTCGTCACCGCGAAGGACAAGCTGCGCAAGCTGCTCGGGCACGAGCTGCGCGGCATCTGTTTCTCGGCGGAAAAGGCGGACCGGGCGACGCGCGCGGAGAACGGCATCGACGGCGTGCTCGCGCTCGCCGGCCTGCCGCTGCCGGCCGTGTATTCGGCCGCGCTGTCGGAGTTCGTGTTCGCCGCCGGGGTGGCGCTGGTGCGCGCACGGCGCCCCGACGTGCTGTACCTGTCGACGACCGACTACGTGCAGCACAAGCACGCGCCGGGCACGCCCGAAGCCAACCGCTTCTACGCGATGATCGATCGCTACCTCGGCGAACTCGACGCGCTGGGTGCGGTGGTGGCGGTGACCGCCGATCACGGCATGAACGCGAAGACGAAGATGGACGCCAGCCCGAACGTGCTTTATCTGCAGGACCTGCTGGACGGCTGGTTCGGCAAGGAAGCCGCGCGCGTGATCCTGCCGATCACCGATCCGTACGTCGTGCATCACGGCGCGCTCGGCTCCTTCGCCACCGTTTACCTGTCGGCGCAGCGCATCGAGGAGGCGACCGCCCGGCTGCGCGCGCTGCGCGGCGTCGAGCTGGTGCTGGATCGGCGTGCGGCGGCGGCGCGCTTCGAGCTGCCGGCCGACCGCATCGGCGACTTGGTCGTGATTGCCGAACGCGACACGGTGCTGGGCACCTCGGTTTCGCGCCACGATCTGTCGCAGCTCGAGCTGCCGCTGCGCTCGCACGGCGGCCTGTCGGAGAGCCGCGTGCCGCTGATCCTGAACCGGCGCATCGAAGGGCTCGACGGCAATCGCCGCTGGCGCAACTTCGACGCCTTCGATCTGGCGCTCAACCATGCGCAGTGATACGGTCCGCCGCGCCGGCATCGCTGCCGGCTGCCGATGAACGCGCCGCAACCCGTCCGGCACGAAACGCTGCGCATCGCCGGCGAGCGGGTCGATCGCGAGCGCCGCCTCGAGGTGCGCTATCCGTACACCGGCGAGCTGATCGCCACGGTCCCCAAGGCCACGGCCGAAGACGTGCGGCGGGCCCTTGCCAGCGCGCGCGATTTCAGGAGCCGGCTGACGCGCCACGAGCGCTACCGCATCCTCGCGCGGGCCGGCGAGCTGATCCCC
>DATLZG010000263.1:0-11530 GCA_035574095.1 Burkholderiaceae bacterium
GATCACGCCGACCCAATCGTCCAGCTCGACCTGTTGCCCGTTCAGCAGCTCGAGGCGCTCGCCGGCGCGCGCCCAGCGCACTTCGAGGCCGCCGGCGATCTTGTCCAGATCGAACACGTGCGACGGGCGGCCGAGTTCGAGCATCACGTAGTTCGAGATATCGACCAATGCCGAGATCGAGCGCTGGCCGCTGCGTTCGAGCCGCCGCTTCATCCACGCCGGTGTCGGTGCCCGGGCGTTCAAGCCGCGGATCACGCGGCCGGAAAAGCGGCCGCACAGATCGGGCGCCAGCAGCTTGACCGGCAGCCGCTCGTCCGTCGAAGGCGCGACCGCATCGAAGCGCGGCAGCGTCAGCGGCGCGCCGGTGATCGCCGCCACTTCGCGCGCCACGCCGATCACGCTCAGGCAGTCGCCGCGGTTCGGCGTCAGCTTGATCGTGAAGCGGCGATCCTCCAGTTGCAGATAGTCGCGCAGGTCGGCGCC
This sequence comes from Burkholderiaceae bacterium, assembly GCA_035574095.1. Taxonomy (GTDB): domain Bacteria; phylum Pseudomonadota; class Gammaproteobacteria; order Burkholderiales; family Burkholderiaceae_F; genus JAKANT01. The sequence continues at coordinate 484 of DATLZG010000263.1, forward strand.
GACCGGAGCCTCGTCGTCGAGCACCAGCAGCCCGCTGTGGTCCTCGGACAGACCCAGTTCGCGCGCCGAGCACAACATGCCTTGCGACACCACACCGCGCATCGTCGTGGCCTTGATCCGCAGTCCGCCGGGCAGCAGCGCGCCCTCCAGCGCGCAGGGCACGCGTTGGCCGGCAGCGACGTTCGGCGCCCCGCACACGATCGACAGTGTCTTGCCGCGGCCGGCATCGACCTCGCACACGGTCAGCTTGTCGGCGTTCGGATGGCGCGCGACTTGCAACACCCGGGCGACGACGACACCGGAGAACGGCGGCGCCACCGGTTCGACCTGCTCGACTTCGAGGCCGGCCATCGTCAGCCGCGCCGCGAGTTCATCCGCTGCGAGCGGCGGATCGACGTACGTGCGCAACCACGCTTCGGAGAACTGCATCGTTCGGTGCCCTCAGTTGAACTGCTGCAGAAAGCGCAGGTCACCGTCGAAGAACAGCCGCAGGTCGTCGATGCCGTAACGGATCATCGCCAGCCGCTCCAGTCCGGAACCGAACGCGAAACCGAGGTAGCGCTCCGGATCGAGCCCGAAATTGCGCACCACGCTCGGGTGCACCTGACCCGCGCCCGAAATCTCCAGCCATGATCCTTTGCGCGGCCCGCTGGTGAACATCATGTCGATCTCGGCCGACGGCTCGGTGAACGGGAAGTACGACGGGCGGAAACGCACCTGCAGGTCGTCGGTCTCGAAGAAACGCCGCAGGAAATCCGTGTACACCCCTTTGAGGTCGGCAAAGCTCACGTTTTCGTCGATCCACAGGCCCTCGACCTGGTGAAACATCGGGGAATGCGTGGCGTCGGAGTCGACACGGTACGTGCGTCCGGCAGCGATCACTTTGATCGGCGGCCGGTGCATGCGTGCGTAGCGCACCTGCATCGGCGAAGTATGCGTGCGCAACAGCAGCGGTTTGCCTTCGCGGTCGCGGGCGTCGACGTAAAACGTGTCCTGCATCGATCGCGCGGGATGGTTCTCCGGGTTGTTCAGCGCCGTGAAGTTGTACCAGTCGTTCTCAATCTCGGGCCCGTCGGCCACGTCGAAACCGATCGACGCGAAGATTTCCTCGATGCGCATCCAGACGCGCACCACCGGGTGGATGCCACCTGCGCTGCGTTTGCGCCCCGGCAGCGTGACATCGATCGCCTGCTGTGCAAGCCGCGCCGCCAGCTCCGCTTCGGCGAGCGCTGCGCGCCGCTCGGCGAGCAGCCGTTCGATCGCTTCCTTCGCGGCGTTGATGCGCGCGCCCTGCGCACGCTTCTCTTCGGGCGGTAGCCGCGCCAGGCCCTTGAGCAGCTCGGTGACGCTGCCGGTCTTGCCGAGAAACCGGGCCTTTTCGTTTTCCAGCGCGGCCGGCGTGGCGGCTTCGGCGAAGGCCGCGCGCGCCGCGGCGACGAGTCGTTCGAGTGCGTCCATAAAAAAACGGGGCCTGCCTCTGCGGCCAGGCCCCCTTGTTCTCCAGCGCGCCGACGGCGCGTCGACTATGCGGCGAGGCCGGCCTTGACCTTATCGACGATCGCCGCAAAGCCCGGCTTGTCGAGCACCGCCATGTCGGCGAGGACCTTGCGATCGATTTCGATCGCCGCCTTCTTCAGACCGGCGATAAATGCCGAATACGAAAGGCCCTGCTCGCGCACCGCGGCGTTGATCCGCGCGATCCACAGCGCGCGGAACACGCGCTTCTTTTGCCGGCGGTCGCGGTACGCGTCCTGGCCCGCCTTCATCACCGCCTGCTTGGCGACGCGAAAGACGCTCTTGCGCCGTTGCGTGTAACCCTTCGCCTGAGCGAGAACCTTCTTGTGCCGCGCACGCGCGGTCACGCCGCGTTTGACTCGAGGCATTCTGCCCTCCCGTTACGCGTACGGCAGCATTCGCCGCACGACGGCGGCGTCGGCCGGATGGATCTCGACCGGACCGCGCAGATGGCGCTTGGCCTTGGTCGTCTTCTTGGTCAGGATGTGGCGCTTGAACGCCTGCGCGCGCTTGATCGAACCGCTGGCGCGGACGATGAAGCGCTTCGCCGCGCTCTTTTTCGTCTTCAACTTGGGCATCGTGCCCTCCTTTCTTCGATGACGGCGGGCGCCCGTACCCGAGACTTCGAGCCCGCCTTCACTTGTATCGCACCGGCACGATGCCGGTGCGCCCTGAAACAACCCGCCTACTTTTTCTTCTTCGGCGCCAACACCATCACCATTTGCCGGCCTTCGAGCCGCGGCATCGCCTCGACCTGCGCCACCGCCTCGAGATCTTGGCGCACGCGCTCCAGCACTTTGAGACCCAACTCCTGATGCGCCATTTCACGCCCGCGGAAACGCATCGTCACCTTCGCCTTGTCGCCGTCTTCCAGGAACTCCTGCAGCTTGCGGACCTTGGTCTGGTAGTCGTGGTCATCGGTCGCCGGCCGGAACTTGATCTCTTTGACCTCGATGACCTTCTGCTTCTGCCGCGCTTCGTGCGCCTTCTTTTGCTCCTGATACTTGAACTTGCCGTAGTCCATCAGGCGGCAAACCGGCGGCACTGCCGTCGGTGCGATCTCGACCAAATCGACGTCGGCCTCCTCCGCCAATCTGAACGCTTCGGCGATCTTGACGACCCCGAGCGGCTCACCGTTCACGCCGATCAATCGGACCTCCGGGGCCGAGATCTCTCGGTTGATCCGATGCGTACGTTCCTGTGCGATGGTTTTGCGCTCCTAGAAGTCAAAAGCTAAGCCGTGCCACCCACTTGGCGCCGCTGCGCGATGTCCTCCGACAATCGCGCCGCGAATTCGTCGCGGGACATGACTCCCAGATCGACGCCGCCCCGGGCGCGCACGGCCACCTTCCCCGCCTGCATTTCCTTGTCGCCGACGACGACGATGTACGGAATCTTCTGCAGACTGAGGGCGCGGATCTTATAGCTGATCTTTTCGTTGCGCAAATCGGCCTCGACTCTAAAGCCTTGTTTTTTCAGCGCTTGCGCGACCTCGGCCGCATACGGCGCCTGTCCCTCCGAGATATTCGCCACCGCAGCCTGCACCGGCGCCAGCCACGGCGGCAGCGCGCCCGCATAGTTTTCGAGCAGCATGCCGATGAAGCGCTCCATCGAACCGATGATCGCCCGGTGCAGCATCACCGGCACGCGCCGCGAGTTGTCTTCGGCGACATACTCGGCCCCGAGTCGCCCGGGCATCGAGAAGTCCACCTGCATCGTGCCGCATTGCCACTCGCGGCCCAGCGCATCCTTCAACGTGTACTCGATCTTCGGGCCGTAGAACGCACCCTCGCCCGGCGAGATCTTGAACGGCACGCCCGAGCGGCGCAGCGACTCCATCAAGGCGTGCTCGGCCTTGTCCCAAATCTCGTCCGAGCCGATGCGCTTGTCGGGCCGCGTGGCCACCTTGTACAGGATGTCCTGAAAGCCGAAATCGCGGTACACCTTCTGCACCAGCGCCGTGTAAGCGACGCATTCGTCGAGGATCTGTTCCTCGGTGCAGAAGATGTGGCCGTCGTCCTGTGTGAAACCGCGCACTCGCAGCAGGCCGTGCAGCGAGCCGGACGGCTCGTTGCGGTGACAGGAACCGAACTCCCCGTAGCGCAGCGGCAATTCCCGGTAGCTGTGCAAATTGGCGTTGTAGATCTGCACGTGACCCGGGCAGTTCATCGGCTTGACCGCATAGGTACGGTTTTCCGACTCGGTGGTGAACATGTTCTCGCGGTACTTCTCCCAGTGGCCGGAGCGTTCCCACAGCGAGCGGTCGAGAATCTGCGGCGCGCGCACCTCCAGATAGCCGTTGTCCTGATACACCTTGCGCATGTACTGCTCGACCACCTGCCAGATCGCCCAGCCTTTCGGGTGCCAGAACACCAGCCCGGGGGCTTCGTCCTGAAAGTGGAACAGGTCCAGCTCGCGCCCGAGCTTGCGGTGATCGCGCCGCTCCGCTTCTTCCAGCATCTTCAGATACGCGTCCTGGTCCTCCTTTTTCGCCCACGCAGTGCCGTAGATGCGCTGGAGCATCTCGTTGCGGGAATCGCCGCGCCAATACGCGCCGGCGACCTTCATCAGCTTGAAGACCTTCAGCTTGCCGGTGGACGGCACGTGCGGGCCGCGGCACAGATCGACGAAATTGCCTTCGCGGTACAGCGAAATCGCTTCGTGCTCGGGGATCGACGCGATGATCTCGGCCTTGTACTTCTCGCCGATCGACTCGAAGAACTTGACGGCGTCGTCTCGTTTCCACACTTCGCGCACGACCGGCTCGTTCTTCGCCGCCAGTTCAGCCATCTTCTTCTCGATCGCGGCGAGGTCCTCCGGCGTGAACGGTCGCTTGTACGAGAAGTCGTAGTAAAAGCCGTTGTCGATCACCGGGCCGATCGTCACCTGCGCGTCCGGGAACAGCTCTTTGACTGCGTAGGCGAGCAGATGGGCCGTCGAGTGGCGCAGGATTTCCAGCCCTTCGGGATCCTTGTCGGTGACGATCGCCACCTGCGCATCGCGGTCGATCACGTAGGAGGTGTCGACCAGTTTGCCGTCGACCTTGCCGGCCAGCGCCGCCTTGGCGAGCCCCGGGCCGATCGCCGCCGCCAGCTCGGCCACGCTCACCGGTTTGTCGAACGTGCGCCGCGAGCCGTCGGGCAGTTGCACTGAGATCATTGTCTTCCCCAGCCAAAAAAAAAGTGCGGTCGAGCCGCACTTTTCGTTCGAAAGGCGAACTCGTCCAGGCCGTCAACTGCCGGTAAACGTAGTTCGGAGTGCCACGGTCCGCCCTCTCTGTTCCGCATGTGGTAGGCGCGAGTGGACTCGAACCACCGACCCCCACCATGTCAAGGTGGTGCTCTAACCAGCTGAGCTACGCGCCTAAGCGGGCTGCATGATACACGACGGTCCTCCCGTACGACGCACTTCCGACTGCATCCGCTCAGCGCCGCCGCACCGACAGGACGCCGCCCACCTCGGCCACCTGCGCCAGCGCGCGGCGCAGGGCGGCGGCGTCGGCGACTTCGACCGTGAAGGACATCCTGGCTTCGCCACGGCTGCTCGCTGAGTTGACCGCTATCACGTTGAGCTTCTCGCGCGCCAGCACTTCGGAGATGTCGCGCAGCAGCCCTTGGCGGTCCTGCGCCAGCACGAAGATCTCGGCCGGGTAGAGCGCGTCGCGCTCCCCTCCCCACGCGACTTCGATCACACGCTCGGGGTGACGACCCGTTAGCGCCTGGGCGTTGGCGCAGCTGGAACGGTGAATCGATACGCCCTTGCCGCGCGTGACGAAGCCGACGATCTCGTCCGGCGGCACCGGCCGGCAGCAGCGCGCCAGCGTGGTCAGCAGCGAATCGACGCCGACCACCAGTACGCGCCCTTTCGCGGCCGGCGCCTCGCGCGGTTTGCCGATCAGCGGCGCCGACGCCGGCGCCGGTGTCGGGGCGAGCGCCTGCTCGATCGAGCGCAGGTTGAACTCCTCCTTCGGCACGGCCGCGCATAGCTCGTCCACGCTGGAGAAGCTCAGCCGCCGTGCGAGATCGTCGAGCTTGACCGCGGTCTTGCCGAGACGTTGCAACTCCTTTTCCAGCATCTCGCGGCCGGTGGCGATCGTCTGCTGCAACTCGAGCGCGTTGAACCACTGCCGCACTTTCGTGCGCGAGCGCGCGCTGGCCAGATAGCCGAGCTCCGGGTTGAGCCAGTCGCGGCTCGGCCCGCCGGACTTGGCCGCGATGATCTCCACTGTCTGGCCGGTCGCCAGCGGCGTGTTCAACGGCACCATGGCGCCGTCGACGCGTGCGCCGCGGCAACGGTGACCGAGCTCGGTGTGCAAGTGGTAGGCGAAGTCGATCGGCGTGCTGCCGGCGGGCAACTCCACCACCTTGCCTTGCGGAGTCAGCACGTAGATGCGATCGTCGGCGGCGACCTGCGGTCCCGCCGGCGCGCCGACGTCCTGCCGCCAGGCCAACAGTTGCCGCAGCCACGCGATTCGCTCGTCGTCGCGCTGCGTGCCGCTCTTCGCCGGCGCCCCCTCCTTGTAGCGCCAGTGCGCGGCCACGCCCAACTCGGCGAACTCGTGCATGCGCCGTGTGCGGATCTGGATCTCCAGCGGCTTGCCGCCGTCGTCAATCACCACCGTGTGCAGCGACTGGTAGCCGTTCGGTTTCGGCTTGGCGATGTAATCGTCGAACTCGGCCGCGATCGGCGTCCAGCGCGCGTGCACCAGCGCCAGCACCTGGTAGCACTGCGCGACGGTGCCGACGATCACGCGCAGGCCGCGCACGTCGTACAGCTCGTCGAAGGCAAGCTGCTTGGCCTGCATCTTGCGCCAGATGCTGTAAATGTGCTTGGGGCGGCCCGACACTTCGCCTTCGATGCCGGCCGCGGCCAGCATCGCTTGCAGATCCTGCTGTGCACGTTCGATGAATCGTTCGCGCTCGGCGCGCTTGCCGTCCAGCCAGGCGGCGACGCGCTTGTAGGTCTCCGGCTCGAGAAAGCGGAACGCCAGATCTTCCAACTCCCACTTGAGCTGCCAGATGCCGAGCCGATTGGCGAGCGGCGCATACAGTTGCAGCGTCTCGCGCGCGAAATCGACGACGTCGGTGCGCTTGGCGGCAGCGAAGAACCGCAGCGTTTGCAGCCGCGACGCCAACCGCAGCAGCACCACGCGCAGGTCGTTGACCATCGCCAGCAGCATCTTGCGCAGCGCTTCTGCCTGGCCGGCTTCGCCCGCGCCGCGCGGCCGGGTGCGCTCGGACAGGCGCATCAGCGTGCGCAGGTCGGCGACGAGGCTGGCGACGCTGTCGCCGAACCGGCTGCGCAGCCAATCGTCGGCATCGCGCACGACGTCGTGCGCGGCGAACAGGTAAGCGGCGGCGAGCAGGTCGGCGTCGTCGCGCAACGGCCGCACGATTGCGGCCACGCCGTCGGCGTGCGCGGCGAGCGGCTCGCCGGTGGTGAGCGTCTTGTCGCCGTAAAGCGGCAGGATGATCGCGCGCGCCGCGGCCGGGTCGACCGGCGCGGCTGCGACCGCCGCGGCTTCTGTGCCCCGCCCTTCTCCGCCGCGCGCCGCGGCCATCGCCTTCTCCTCTGTGCTCGGCATTATAGGAACGCGCTGCGGCACAATCGACGCATGATCAAGTCGCTGCTGCGCCGTTTGACGACCGCGCCGGTCGCCCTCGACGATGCGACCTGGAACGCGGCTCTGGAAGCCGTGCCTTTCGCCGGCCGTTTGACCGCCGCCGAGCGCGAACGTTTGCGGGCATTGGTGAGCGAGTTCCTGGCGACGAAGGAGATGGCCGGCGCCGGCGGCCTGGAGCTGACGGCCGCGATCCAGCTGCACATCGCGATCCAGGCCTGCCTGCCGATCCTGGAGCTCGGGCTGCATTGGTACCGCGGCTGGCAGAGCATCGTCGTGTATCCGGGCGAATTCGTCGTGCCGCGCCGGCATGCCGACGAAGACGGCGTCGTGCACGAGTACCAGGAGACGATCAGCGGCGAAGCGTGGGAGGGCGGGCCGCTGGTGCTGTCGTGGGACGACGCGGCGCGCGCCGGGCGCGAGGCCGCTCCGTACAGCGTGGTGGTGCACGAGTTCACGCACAAGCTCGATATGCTGGACGGCGAAGCGGACGGCTGCCCGCCGTTCGATCCCAAGCTGCACGCCGGCTTGGATCGCAGCGAATGGGAGGCGACGCTGCACGACGCGTTCGAGCGCTTCAACGCCGAGCTGGACCTAATCGAAGCCGAGCTGCCGCCGGACGTCGATCCTGAATCAGAAGCGGCCGATCCGTACTACGCGCATTTGCCCCTCGATGCTTACGCTGCGCACGACCCGGCGGAATTCTTCGCCGTCTCCAGCGAAGCGTTTTTCGTCGACGCGGCGCGGCTGCAGTTGGCTTTTCCGGATTGGTACGCGCTGCTCACCCGCTTCTTTCGCCAGGACCCTCTCGCCGCCCGCCCGGCGTCCTCACCGTGAAACGACTGCTGATCGTCTGGCATTCGATGACCGGCGGCGCGCGCCAGATGGCCGAGGCCGCCGCCGAGGCCGCGCGCGCGGAGACCGGCGTCGACGTCCGGCTGCAGCACGCCGGCGAAACGACCGCCGGGGACGTGCTTGCCGCCGACGGCTACCTGTTCGTCACGCCGGAGAACCTGGCGTCGATGGCGGGGCTGATGAAGGACTTCTTCGACCGCATCTACTACGCGGCGCTCGAGCGCATCGACGGCCGTCCGTACGCGATCCTGATCTGCGCCGGCACCGACGGCAGCGGGGCCGTGCGGCAGATCCAGCGCATCGCCACCGGCTTGCGGCTGCGCGAAGTCGCGCCGCCGCAGATCGTGCTCACCGGCGCGCAGACCGCGGAAGCGATCCTGGCGCCGAAGCGAATCTCGGCGGCCGATCTGGCCCGGTGCGCAGAGGTCGGCGGCGCCATGGCCGCCGGGCTGGCTTCGGGCGTGTTCTGAGCCCCGCGTTCAGTCCGCGAGCAGGAACTCGCGCACCGCGGCGATCTGCTCCTCGTGCATCAGCATCGGCGCGTGGCCCACGCCCGCGAACTCGACCAGCTTCGCGCGCGGCCCGCGCTCGGTCATCAGGCGCGCGGTCTCGCGCGACAGCAGATCGGAGTCGGCGCCGCGCAGCAGCAGCGTCGGGCAGCGAGTCGCGTCGTACAGCTTCCAGAGCGCCGCTTCGCTCGCCGCCGCCAGCTCCGGCGTCATCGCGCGGATCGGTAGCGCGATCTTCGGGTCGTAGTGCAGCACGTAGCCGTCGCCGTCGCGCTTGACGACGCTCTCTGTGATCTCGCGCCATTCCTCCCGCGTGCGCAGGCCGAACGTGGCGGCTACGCGCATCACATAGTCGACCGCTTCGTCGAAGCTGGCGAAGCGGGGCGCACCGCCGACGTAGCTGGCGATGCGCGCCACGCCCTGCGGATCGACGCGCGGGCCGACGTCGTTGATCACGAGCTTCGTGATCGGCGTGCCAGGTTGTCCGGCGAGCGAGATGCCGATCAGCCCGCCCATCGAGGTACCGACCCAATGCACGGTTTCCACGTTCAGGCGCGCGATCAGCGTCACCATGTCCGCTACGTACTGCGGCAGCGCGTAGTAGGCGGGATCGCGCAGCCAGTCGCTCGCGCCGCGGCCGACCACGTCCGGGCAGACGACGCGATAGCGGTCCGCCAGCGCCAGCGCCAGGCGCTGGAAGTCGCGCCCGACGCGCGTCAGCCCGTGCACGCAGATCAGCACGTGCGGGTTGGCCGCGTCGCCGTATTCCGCATACGCCATCTTGTGCAGGCCTGCAGGCGACAGGCACGACACGGTGGCGAATCGCGGCGTTTCGTTCGCCATCGCTCTTTCCCCTCTCGATCGGGGCCGCGATTGTAGTCGGCTGGCATACTTGGCCCGGATTTTTGGAGGGAGAAAGCGAGATGCTGAAAGGAAAGACCGCGCTCGTCACCGGCTCGACCAGCGGCATCGGGCTCGGCATCGCCCGCGCGCTCGCCGCCGACGGCGCCAACGTCGTGCTGAACGGCTTCGGCGACGCGCAACTGATCGCCGGCATCGAACGCGAGCTGCAGCAGCGCGGCGTGCAGACGCTCTATCACGGCGCCGATATGAGCAAACCGGAGCAGATCGAAGATCTGATCCGCGCGGCCGAAGCGCGCTTCGGGCGCATCGACGTGCTGGTGAACAACGCCGGCATCCAGCATGTCGCCAACGTCGAGGACTTCCCGGTCGAACGCTGGGACGCGGTGATCGCGATCAACCTCAGTTCCGCGTTTCACACGATCCGGCTGGCGCTGCCGAAGATGAAGGCCGCCAACTGGGGCCGCATCATCAACATCGCTTCGGTGCACGGGCTGGTCGCTTCGGCGCAGAAGTCGGCATACGTCGCCGCCAAGCACGGCATCGTCGGCCTGACCAAGGTCGTCGCGCTGGAAACCGCGCAGACGGGCATCACCTGCAACGCCATCTGCCCGGGCTGGGTGCTGACGCCGCTCGTGCAAAAGCAGATCGACGATCGCGCCGCGCGCGACAAACTCTCCAACGACGCAGCGAAGCGTGCGCTGCTGGGCGAAAAGCAGCCGTCGCTGGAGTTCGTCACGCCCGAGCAATTGGGCGCGCTCGCGGTGTTCCTGTGTTCGGAGGCGGCCAGCCAGGTGCGCGGCGCGGCGTGGAACGTCGACGGCGGCTGGTACGCGCAGTAGATCCCGGGCATCGCTCATTCCCGCGCCGGCGGCGGCTCGATGCGCTCGGCGGCAGTTTCGGTCTGCTCGTCGTCGCCATGGTCGATCGCGGTCGGCATCGCGTCGTCCGGCCGGTTGTGCCAATAGCGCCGCGCGTCGCGCCGGTGCGCATGCATGGTGACCGATCCATCGGCAGCGAAGCGCCATTGCACGGCGCCGGCATGGTCGGTGCGCACGATCTCGGCGCCGGCGTCGGCGTAGCGCGCGACGACGCCCGCATCGGGATGGCCGAAACGGTTGCGATAACCGGCCTGCACCAAGACCCAGCGCGGCGCGGTCGCGCGCACGAACGCCGCGCTGGACGAATTGCGGCTGCCGTGATGCGGTGCGGTCACCAGCGTCGCGCGCAGCTCCGGCACCCGTGCAACGAGCGCCAGCTCCTGCGCCTGCGGGATGTCGCCGGTCAGCAGGGCGCGGATGCCGCCGGCGCGCAGATCGATCACGCAGCTTTTCGCGTTCGTGCTCGCGCCCGCCGCGTACTGCGCCTCGGTCGGGTGCAGCACGTCCAGAGTCAATGTGCCGAAAGCGAAGCGCTGGCCGGCGTGGCAGCGCTGCCGGGCGGGCGCACTGCCGAGCGCCGGATGGCCGGCGTCGATCGACGTCAGCACGCGGCGCACGTCGATGCCCTTGAAGATCGAAGCCGCGCCGCCCGAGTGGTCGCTGTCCAGATGCGACAGCACCAGCAGGTCGATGCGGTCGATGCCGCGCGCGCGCAGATACGGCAGGATCACGCGGCTGCCGGCATCCGCTAGCGGCGAGTAGCGGGGGCCGGCGTCGTACAGCACGTTCGCCGTGTGTGTCTCGGC
>DATLZG010000264.1:0-2955 GCA_035574095.1 Burkholderiaceae bacterium
ATCCAGGAACTGTCGGTGCCGGCGCCGCTGCGGCGGCTGATGGAGGAGGTCATCACGACCGCCGCCGTCCTGCACGACCTGCCGACGGCCGACCCGACCGAACATGAAGCCGGTCCGGTAGCGCGCGATCCGTTCGCTATCGACGAAGCAGCGCTCGAGCACAGCCTCGTGGTGGCGCTGTTCGGTGACGACGGCGCGGCCGGTTCGCTCGAACTGACGGGCGACCGCCGCGACGACATGCAGGGCGATGGCGCGTTGCGCGTGCGCTGGCCGCAGTTGAGAGATCACCGCTTGTTCACCCGCCAGCTCGAGCAATTGTCGAAGCTGAGCGAGGCGCACCTGCAGCGCGGAGGCCGCGTGCTGCCCAACCCGCTGTGGCGGCCGCTAACCGAGGATATGCGGGACCTGATCGGGGGCGACGGGCCGTTGCTCACCGTGCATCCGCTCGGTGGCTGCGCGATGGCCGACGATGCCGCCAAAGGCGTCGTCGACGATTGCGGGCGCGTGTTTTGCGGGGATGGCAGCGCCGTGCACGACGGGCTGGTCGTGCTCGACGGCGCGATCGTGCCCAGGGCGCTCGGCATCAATCCGGCGCTGACGATCGCCGCTCTCGCGCTGCGCGCACTGAGCCGCCTGCGCCGCGAATGGGGTCTGGGCCGAGCGCACGCGGACCGCTGTGCGCGGCCTTTGACGCGCCCGCGTTGGCGCACGCCGCCGGTGGCCACCGCGCCGGTTCCCACCGAAATCGAGGTGGTCGAACGCATGCATGGCGACGTCGTGTTGATCGACCGCGCCGGCGCGCGCAAGCCCTTGCACGCCGAGGTCACATTGCGGTTTGGCCCGGTGCCGGTGCGGTCGCTGATGCCGGGGGTGCTGCCGGTGGCCGAGGGATGGCTGCGGCTATACGACCGCAGCCAGTACCGGGAACTGGATCGCCGCGCCAGCGATCACGACCGGCGCCGCAAGGCCGCACCGCAACTCGAGCTGCCGCTTGCCGGCAACCTGCACCTGTTCGAGCGCGAAGCGAGCAGCGCGCGCGAGCGGTGCCGGCGCGCACGTTGCGCCTACCTGCGCAATCGCGGGTTGCGTGACGCCTGGGACGGCTTCGTCGGTTTTCTGCACCGTCTGCGACGCGACGGCTTCACCAGCGCGGCCAATCCGCTCACCGGCCTCCGCAAGATGATCGATCTGGTGAATGCGCTCGCCACCCGCGCCGGCGAAGTGCGCACGCTGCGCTACGAGCTAAAGGTCACCGATCCGCAGGCCGTCGCGGGCAACGCTTTCCCGAAGCTCCAGAAGCTCACGCTGCGCAAGCGCCTGACCTACGCGCACCGCGCCAACCCTTGGCAGCAACTGATGGAGGCGGAACTGCGTATGGAGGGCCTCGCGCCCGAACATGGGGCGCCGCTGCTCGAGCTGGACCCGGAGTACTTCGCTTCCGAACAAGCCGCGGCGCCGCTGGTGCGCGTCGTGCGCCAGCAGGACCAGCCGAGCGCGCTGGCCGACTTGGGATCGTTCGCGTTGTACCTGGCGCGCATGCTGGCGACGATCCATTTCTGGTCGCTGCGCAAGCCGGACGCGCCCGGAACCGCAGCTCCTAACCTGCTGCCCGGCCCAATCGCGCGTTGCGCCGCGCCGCCGGAGATCACCGAACTCGAGGCGGGCGTCTCCGCCGACGGCGCGCCGGTCAGGATGCGCCTGACGCGCTACCGGCGCCGCAGCGGCGCGCAGCCGGTCTTGCTGATCCACGGCTACAGCGCCAGCGGCACCACGTTCACGCACCCGGCGGTGCGCCCGAGTCTCGCGCGCTATCTGTGGGATCTCGGCTTCGACGTATGGGTGGCCGATCTGCGCACCAGCGCCGGTCTGCCGTCGGCGCGCCTGCCATGGTCATTCGAAGACGTGGCCTGCGCCGACATTCCGCTGGCGGTCGACCACCTGTGGCGCGCGACCGGACAACGGGTCGATGTCGTCGCGCACTGCATGGGCGCGGCAATGTTCGGCATGGCGGTGCTTCTGCCGCCTGAACCAGGCGACCGATTCTTCCGCGAGCGCGCCGAGCTACCGCAGCGCGTGCGCCGCGCCGTACTGTCGCAGGTCGGCCCGGCGTTGCAGTTGACGCCGGCCAACACACTGCGCGGCTTCGTGATGCGCTACCTGCGGCACATGCTGCCGGCGACGGAGTACGCGTTCCGCCCAGCGCCCGCCGCCGGCAGGATGGACGCGCTGCTCGACCGGCTGCTCGCCACGCTGCCGTATCCGCGCGCCGAGTGGGACATCGCCAATCCGCCGTGGGCGTTCTGGCGCCGCACGCCGTGGCTGACCACGCGCTTGCGCATGGATGCGCTGTTCGGTCGCGTGTTCAACCTGGAGAACGTCCCGCGCCGGGTGCTCGCGCACATCGACGACCTGTTCGGGCGCATCAACCTGGAAACCGCCGCGCAGCCGATCCAGTTCGCGCAGTGGCGCGAGATCACCTTGCGCGACGGCCGCAGGCTCCTGAACGGCAGCGCGGTCGGCGCGCGCTGGACCTTTCCCACCCTTAGCCTGCATGCGGAGAACAACGGGTTGGCGGATTTCGCTACGAAAGCGCTTATGGAGGAAGTGTTTCGCCCGCTGCTGACCGAGCAGGAACTGCTGCAGACGGTGGCGCTGCCGGGCGTCGGCCACCAGGACGTGCTGCTCGGCACTGCAGCGGCCCGCATGCCCTGCTTCGATCGGATGGCCCGATTCCTTTTGCGTTGACCGAGGAGACTGTCGATGTTTGCAAGCGTCATGATCACCGCGCTGGTCGCGGCGACACCGGAGTCGCCGCCGGCGGCATACGCGGACTGCTTCGCCGTAGGGGGCACGCTCACCTGCGTGCGCGCCCGCCCCAGCGCCTGCGCCGGGGGCGCGACCGAAGCGATCGTGGTACCGGTCCGGATCGCCAGCGGCACGATCGAGGTGGTGGGC
>DATLZG010000265.1:0-7348 GCA_035574095.1 Burkholderiaceae bacterium
GCGGCTCGCGCGTCCCGGCGCCTACGTTGCGCTGGTCACGCTCGCGCTCGTGGGCACCTTCGTCTACAAGCTGCGGTTCGACGGCATCTTCGCCTGTCCGGCGAGCGGTTACGGTGCAGACAGCTATCTGGCCGACTGTCAGGCACGCGGCTACGGCGACTACGACCACGGCGCGCTGTGGTTCGGCCTCGAGCCGCAGGCGCTGCGCGCGGCCGCCGAGGCGCAAGTTCTCTTCGTCGGCAGCAGTCGCTTGCAGCTCGCGCTGTCCAATTCGGTGACTGCGCGCTGGTTCGAGCAGGTCGCGGCGCGCTATTTCCTGCTTGGCCTCAGTCACAGCGAAAACGTGGTCTTCATGCAACCGCTGCTGGCGAAACTGCAGCCGCGAGCCAAGGCCTACGTAGTCAATGTCGATCGCTTCTTCGACGACCGCCGCTCGCCGCCGACCGAGGAAATCCTGCGCGGCGCCGACATCGAAGCCAGATATCGCGAAAAGCGGTTCTGGCAAACGCTACACGCGCCATTGTGTTCGGCGCTGCCGGTGGTCTGCGGCCAGCGCTATGCGGTGTACCGCTCGCGCGCGACCGGCGCCTGGACGGTGGGCGGTAGCGCCCCCGATCAGCGCAGGCCGGTCAGCGACGGCCCGCCGGCCGACGCCCAGCGCTGGGCGCGCTTCGCCCAGCTCGCACAGGCGTTCGTCGCCGGTCTGCCGGTCGATCGCGCCTGCGTGGTACTGACCATCGTTCCCTCGGTCGACACGCGCCGCGCGGAGGCGGAGGCGATCGCGCGGGCGCTTGGCCTCGACCTCGTGGCGCCGCAGCCCACGGGGCTGACCACGTTCGACGGCTCGCATCTGGACGCGCCGAGCGCGCAGCGTTGGGCAGCGGCGTTCTTCGAGGCGGCCGGACCCCGGCTAGCCGAGTGTATGCGTCGCTGACGAGTCCGCCGCGGGCCGCTGACAGATTGCGATCAGTCCATCGGCCCAAAACGGCGTTCTGGCGTACAGGTACCCGGCGATGATTCGCCGCACGACGCGGCCGGGCCAGGCGCGCAAACGCCAATAGGTGGTGCGTGCCCAACCGAAATCAGCCGCCGGCGGCGAAGGTTCGTCGAACGTCAGCACGCGCCTTCGAATGCGCGCCGGCAGGACATCCGCCTCGAACGTGTAGGCGAGTTCCTCCGCGATGCGCAGTCCGGATTTCTGCAGCACGTTGCGCAAGGTCACATAGGAAAGGTAGCAGTTGTGGTCCGGATGGACGTATTCGACGCCCCGTGACATGTGCAGCAGGTTGTTGACCGTGAAGGCGTTCGGCACGGTTACCAGCAACTCAGTCACCTCGGGCTGCATCAGCTCCTGCAGGCGTTGCAGCATGCGCCCGGGATTCAGCAGGTGTTCGATGACCTCGCTCAGTACGATCACATCGAACGTCTGCCGGGCGAAAGGCAGTGCGGCCGTCGGATCCGATAGATCGACCCGATACACGTCTTCGATTCCGTGCGCGGCCAAAAAGCGGATGCCGTCGGCGTCGATGTCGGCGCCGATCAACCGGCGCGCCACCTTCCGCAGCTTCTGGTGCAGCAGCTCGCCGCGGGCGAAGCGCTGTTCGAGCAGGCCGGCATCGACACAGCCCACGTGCAGCACCGACTTCGCGCGGCAGCGCTGAACGACGAAAGGGTTCCGCCCCCGCACGAGCGTCGTACCGGGTAGCGGATGGCGGAATTCCATCGGCGCTCCAGACCGGCCGAGGGTTCAGAACTGCCAGTATAGGAACTCGCTCTTGCCGCCGAGTTTGATCACCGACGCTGCGGCGAGGGCGGCGATGGCCGCGGCCCACGCGAGCGACGGGTTCCATGCGAACACGCGCCCCGGCTCTTTTGTCACGAGCAGCGCCGGCTCGTGGCGCGCCAGCAGCTGCAGCGTGTTCGGCAGCGCGAGCGCGATCAGCAGCAGCCCGGCGATCCAAGCGGCGGCGGTCACGAGCGCTTGCGCGCTCAACTCCGCCGACACGCCGACGAACGCCCGCAGCGGCCCCGAGACGTCGTACAGGGCCTGCGGCACGCCGATTCCGTTCAGCCCAACCATGCCCTGCAGCAGTTCGAACGCCGCGACACCGTTGGCGGCACGGAACAACACCATCGCGATCGCCACAGCGAGAAACGTCAACGCGAATCCGACCGGTTGCATCACCCGCGTGTAGCTTTCCTTGCTGGGCCACAGTCGCGGGCCGACCTGCCGCCAGGCGTGGTTGATCACCAGGTAGACGCCGTGCAGCACGCCCCACGCGATGAAGAGGTAGCCCGCGCCGTGCCACAGCCCGGACACGAACATCGTCAACAGCGTCGGTGCGGCGAGCAATTGCAGGAACGCGCCGACGCTCACTTGCCTGCCGCCGAGCAGCGGCAGGCGTCGCGCGATGCGCCGGCGCGTCAGCCATAGCACGAGCGGGTTGTACAGGTACGCGGTCAGAAAGCGCGTCAGCGTCATATGCCAGCGCAACCAGAAGTCGATGATGCTCGAAGCCTTCAGCGGCGAATCGAAGTTCGGCGGCAGCTTGACGCCGAAACAGCGCGCCAGCCCTACCGCCATGTCGCTGTAGCCGGAGAAGTCGAAGTAGATCTGCAAGGTGAAGCCGAGCGCCGCGATCCACGCCGGCAGCAGCGAGACCTGCGCGCCGCCGGCGGCCGCGGCGTAGATCGGCGTCACGTGTTCGGCGATGCCGTCGGCGAGCACGACCTTCTTGAACAGACCGAACACGAACAGCGTCAGCCCGACTGCGAGGTGGCCGCGATCGAAGCGGCACGGCGCCGCCTGGAACTGCGGCATCATCTCGCGGTAGTGCACGATCGGCCCGGCGATCAACTGCGGGAAGAACAGCACGAACAGCAGGTAGTCGCGCAACGTGAACGATTCGACGCGGCGGCCGTGCACGTCGATCAGGAACGCGATCTTCTGGAACGTGATGAACGAGATGCCGAGCGGCAGGATCACGCGCTCGAGCACGAAGTTCGCGCCGGCTATGTCGTTGATCGCGACGGCGAAGAAGTTCACGTACTTGAAGTAGCCGAGGAAGCCGACGTTGAAGACGACACCGAGCGCCAGCACCCACCTGGCCGCGGCCGCGCGCGACCGGTCCGCGCGCAGCGCGAGCAGCCAGCGCGCCAACGCGTAGTTGACCGCGATCGACGGCGCGATGATCGCGACGTTCAGCGGTCGCCACCACGCGTAGAAGAACAGCGATGCGGCCACCAGCCAGCCGAGCGCGAGACCGCGCGCGCGCGCGCCGAGCAGGAAAAAGACGGCGAGCGTCGCCGGCAGGAAGGCGAAGATGAACTCGAACGAGTTGAACAGCATCGGCGCGACCGTCAGCGGGCGAGCCGGGCGCGCGCTTCGCGCACGATGTCGCCGACGGTGACGAACGACTCGACGTCGGCGACGCCGAACTTGATGTTGAGCTCCTGCTCGACGGCGACGATGAAGTTCACGTACATGAACGAGTCCCAGTTCGGCACGTCGCCGCGCTGCGTGTCCATCG
Source organism: Burkholderiaceae bacterium (assembly GCA_035574095.1). GTDB lineage: Bacteria > Pseudomonadota > Gammaproteobacteria > Burkholderiales > Burkholderiaceae_F > JAKANT01. The sequence goes on from DATLZG010000265.1 coordinate 3,531, forward strand.
CCAGCACGATCGAATCGTCGCCCAGCAGATCGCGCAGGATGCGCGTGAAAGCGGCCAGGATTTCTTCTTCGGTCACGCGACTCTCCGGCGGGCGATGAAGGTGGGGCGCGGCACATAGTCCGCCAGCGCGAGCCGCCAGCGGCTGACGCCGGGCGGATCGGCGGGTGCCGGCAAGCGGGCGAAACCCAGAGTTTCGAACAGATGCGAGATCACGCCGTTGCGCTCGGTCGGCACGAAGCGCGCCTCGATCGCGCGCGCACCGGCGGCGCGCGCTGCCTCGACCGCGATCGTCATCGCTTCGAACTCGAGCTGGCGGCCGAACACGCGGCAGCTCATCACCCAGTTGTCGATCTCGAACACGTCGGCTTCGCCGCTCGTGCGGCGCAGGATCATCACGCTGACCAGCCCGTTGTCGCCGAAGCGGTCGAGCAGCCGGAACTGCAAGAGGAGCGCGCCCGCATCGTGCGCCAAGGCGCTCACCTCTTCGGCCGCGTAGCGCCGCGTGGTCGTGTTGAACTGGTTCGTCTTGTTCAGCAACTGTGTGACGCGCGCCAGGTCGACCGGCCGCGCCGGCCCGTACTCGACCGTCATCTGCAGCCCGCGCAGGAAGTCGTCCATCGACTGCGCGACGCTCTTCAACGCCTCGCGCCCGGCATCGGCCGCGTACGATTCGGCGCGGTTGCGGTCCTCGGCGGTAAAGCTCACCGCCTCGAAATAACCGGCGTCAGCCAGCGTGCGTACGTACAGCGCCGGATCGTCCGGCAGCTCGGGCACGGCCACCATCGGCAGGCTGGCGCGGATGCGCGCGCGCTCGGCCGGGTTGTCGTCGACGAACACCAGGCTGTCGAGGCCGATGTTCAGCCGTTCGGCGATCGCGCGCAGGTTTTCCGCCTTGTCGTTCCAGTTGGCGACGAAGGCGGCGAAGTCGCTTCGCTGCAGCACCATCTCCGGGTGGTCGCGAAACGCCGCCTCGGCGATCGCCGGATCGTTCTTCGAACAGACGGCGAGGATGATGCCGCGCTCCTGCAGCCGCTTCGCGTAGCGCTGCACGGCCAGGTAGGCCTCGCCGAGCGCGCTGCCTTGCCCGAGCACGATGCCGGCCACACCCACGTCGCCGATTGCGCCGCCCCACAGCGTGTTGTCCAGATCCAGCACAAGGCACTTGCGCGAGCGGCCGCGGGCGGCGGCGATCAGCCGCGCGAGCAACTCGCCGTAACGGGGCGCGGCGGCCGGCGCGATCTCCAGCTTGCCCTGCAGCCAGCGCGCGACATCGAACCACGTATCGATGCCGTCGCGCGCCGCGGCGCGCGCGACATCCAGCGGCAGCACGCCCTCCTCGCCGGCCGCACGTACCAGATGCTCGTTCAAGCGCGCGATCAGCCGCGCGGGCGCCGCCGGCACCAGCGCGTCGTAGCTGCCGAACACCGGCTCGGCGACGTCGAGCATGGTCTGCTGCACGACCGTCGCCCGGAAGCGGCTGCGCGCCGCGCGCCACAACGCGCGCACCTCGGCCACGGCGCGCGCCACGGCCCGTTCCGCTTCCGCCTCGTCCGCCGCCAGCGGCACGTCGGCGATGAACTCGCGCGCGCTCAGCGACAGCACGACGACCTCCGGCGCAAACTGCTGCAGGCTGGATCCCGGCTCGAGGATCTCCTGCCGGTACTGAGCGTAGGAACCGAGGCGCACGTCGAACAGCAAGCCATGACGCAAACCGGCCACCCGAATCGCCGGCGCCAGATGGTCGACCGTGCATGCCGACAGCAGGGCCAGGCGGACGCGCGCAAACCCGTCGATCGGCGTGCACGCAGCGGCGCCGAGTACGCGATCGAGCTGGATCGTTTCGAGATAGCCGAGCCGGTGCCGGGCCAGTGCGGCCAGGGTGGCGACGCGCTCGTGCGCATCCGCAAGCGCCGCCGCCTGCAAGCGGGAGCGGAAATCGCTGGCCACCGGCAGCCAGTTCATGGCGCCGCGAGCACGAGTCGGGTGTACTGGTCAATCGAGTCCGACCAAGTCAGCGTGCTGCGTATCCGCTGCTTCAGCGCGGCCGCCATGCGCAGCGCTTCGGCCGGATCGTCGAGGACGGCCGCCACCGCTTGCGCGCACGCCGCCGGATCGCCGAGGGCGAACATGCGACCGGTTTCCCCGTCGCGCACGAGCTCGTCGTGGCCCGGGATGTCGGACACGACCAGCGGCGTGCCCGAAGCGCCCGCTTCGAGCACTGCGAGCGGAAACGACTCCGCCAGCGAGGTCTGGACGCAGGCGCGCGCGCGGGCGAGCAGCGCGGCCACCTGCGCGTGATCGAGATCGACCAACAGATGTACACGCTCGGCCAAACCGTGCTCGCGCGCTTCGCGCTCGATGCGCGCTCGTTCGGGGCCGTCGCCCCCCGCGATGCAAAGATGCAGTTCGGGAAAGCGCGGCGCCAGCAAAGCGAACGCCCGCACCAGCAAGGACAGGTTCTTGCGCGGAATGAACGAACTGACGCTCGCGATGTAATAAGTCGGCAGATCGGTCGCTAGGGGCGCTTCGGCGCGGCCGTCGAACAGCACCGCATCGACGCCGTTGTAGATCACGCTGATGCGCTCGGGCGCGAGACTGAACGCGGCCGACATGCGCGCCGCGAGACTGCGGGAACAGGCGACGATGTGGTCGGCAGTGCCATGGATCAAGGCCTGCAGCGCGCGCTCGGCGCGGCTGCGCGGCGGAATGACGTCGGTCCCGTGGTACGACAGGACCAGCTTGCCGCCGTAAGCGCCGATCCGCTTCAGCACCGCGACGCCGAGCGGCGCCAGACCGGGGTAGTGAAAGTTGACGACGCGGGCGTTTATAGATCGCAGCAGGCGAAACGTCCGCCAGAGGCGCACCGGCGCGAGCGCCAGCGCCTTGGCGAGCGCCGCGACCGAAGTCGAAGCCGTGAGCGAGAAATCGAACACGAGGTGATCGGCCGCCGCCTGCGGCGCCTTGGCGCCCCATGCGTTGGAGACGATCAGCGGCCGCAGCACGCCCCGCTCCGCCATCGCGCGCGCCAACCCCTTGACGACACCGTTCACGCCTCCCACGTGCGCCGGCTCCCAGGGCAGAACGAACAGATACGAAGGGGGGTTCACTGGGCGTGGTTATAGTCGAGGTCGGTCGATTGCGCGCGCCACGGGAGCGGCCTTTGCCGGCCCGAAAATCCGACCGCTACTTTACGAAGTACCGTCCGATCGCCGATCTGTAGATTGACATAGCGAAGCGCGCCAATTCAACCTCTACGCTTCTGGGCCGACCCGACAGCCGCCACAGAATCCATAGCGCGAGCGCGTAAGACCCGAGTCCCGACGCGACGCCGGCGGCGAGACGCGCGAGCGCTCCGACGAAGCCGTCCCCCTGTCCAACCGCGCCCATCACGGCAGCCACCGCGAGCGCCATCGTCCCGCTGGCGGTCAGCGGTCGCCACAGCGCCGCCAGGTATTGCCTGACGGAGATCCGCAAGGACACGAACAGCAGCGGATAGCTGACGAACAGCGCCGCGATCCCGGCCGCGAGTTCGGCTGCGACCAGGGAAACCAAGGTGACACGGTCGAAAAGAACGAGCAACAGCAGGCCGGAAGCCAGGCAGATCAACCGCGTGATCAAGTTGACGGTCGTCAAGTGCGGCCGCCCCAGCGCGACGTACGCGGCCGCATTGTTGGAGAGGATCCCGTGCACGACCCCCGCGAACGACAACAACTGGATCACCGGCACCGCTTCCCCCCATTTGGTTCCGAGGACGACGCGCACCAGCGGATCGGCTACCAGCGCGATGCCGATGCTGGCGGGGACGACGATGACGAGTA
>DATLZG010000266.1:0-8355 GCA_035574095.1 Burkholderiaceae bacterium
CGCTATCGGCGGCCAGCGGCACGATGCGGTAGGCGTATTCCGGCCGGTGGTCGTCCACGCATTGCAATTGGAAGACGCGGGCGGAGCCCAGCCGCGCGTGCAGCGTCTCGGCCAGTTGCAGCCAGCTCTCGCCGTCGGCCACACGCTCTGGCGCCGGTGGCAGCAGGGAAGCCGGGCGCGGCGTGAACGGCAGCAGCCGCTCCACCGCCAGCGTCAGCGCTACCGCCGGCGCCGGCAGCCGCACGCGCGCCAGCCGCTCGGCGAGCAGCTTTGCCAGCCGCTCGCTGTCGCGTTCGGGCGCGGCCAGTGCGAGCGCGAAAGACGTGGGCGGCACCGGCTGGGCGCGGCGCGCGTCATGCATGGCGGTGAAGACGATTTCGGTGGCGCCGGCATCGCGGCCGCGCAGAAAACCCTCGAGCGAACTCAGCAGCCGCCGGGCGGGAAACAGCAGTTGCGCGGCGTCTTCAGTCGCGGCGGGCAGCTCGAGGCGGGCGAAAAATTTTTCGGGCGGTGCATATGGCGGTTGCGGGTCGGGCAGCCGCCCGAGCGCGCGGTCCAGCGCCTCGAGCAAGGCGGGGCCGAAACGACGGCCGAGCTGATCGCGCGGCAGCGCCAGCAGATCGCCGAAGGTGGTGAGCCCCAGCGCGTGCAGCGCCTGCGTCGTCTGCGGTTCCCAATCGGCGAGATGCAGCGGCAACGGCGCGAGCGCGCCGCGCAGCCCTGTGCTGTCGAGTGCGTCGGCAGCGGTGCCGCCGGCGGCGCGCGCGGCGGCGATCCACCAGGCGGCCTGCGGGGTGACGGCGTAACCGGACGCGGCCGTGTAGCCGAGCGCGTGTAGTCCGCGCTCAATGCGCCGGTGCAGCCGGTCGTGGCCGCCGAAGAGCCGCCGGCTGGCGCCGGTTTCGATCAGGACGCCATTTGTGCGCACGGCGATCTGAGCGCTGAACTGATAAGCCCAGGCGGCCAGTTCTGTCAGCGCCTCGCGCTCGCGTTCAAGGCTGCGTTCGACGGCGATCAGGTCGCGCGCCAGGGCCTGCGCGGCGGCCAGCTTCAGCCCGGGCGCGATGCCACAGGCGGCCGCCGCTTCGTTGCAGAAGGCCACCTGCAGGCGCTGCGCCGGCCCTTCGACGATGGCCAAAGGGCCGGGGCTTTCGAGCGCGCGCGCGGCCAGTTGCAAGGGCAGCGCCGGCAGGACGATGGCCAGCCACAGCGACATCGGCAATCACGCGTCGCCCCAGATTTGCGCCTCGGAGAAACCCAGCTCGGCGAAATCGGCCGCACGCAGAGGCGCTTCGTGGGCGCAGAAAAATTCGTCCAGCTGCGGCGGCGCGACCGGCGTGCCGGCGAGCATCGCGTGCACCTGGCCGCGGTGATGGATCTGATGCTGGAACAGGTGGGCGAGGATGCGGCTCACGCGATCGGTATGGACGCCGTCGGCGCGCGGCACCTGCACCGGGCCGTCGAGCTGCGCTTCGGCGAGGCCGGCGCACAGCGCGATCAGGCGCGCGTCGGCCGCGCGCTGCGCCTGCGCCAGCGGCGCGCAGGCGGAGAACGGCTCTACGGGCGCGAAGAATTTGCGCGCTTCGGGATTCGGCGGCCGGCCCGCGAGCGCGCGTTCGAGCATGTCGATGTAGTACGAGTCGACCGTGAGGGTATGGTTCAGCGTCGCCCGAATCGACGGAAAAAAGCTCGTGCGCACGGCGCCGAAGTCGGCCGGCGTCAGTTGCAGGCAGGCCTGCAGCAAGCGGTGGTTGGCCCAGGCGTTGTTGTAGGCCATCGTCAGGAAGTGATGAGCGAGGGAGGCCATCGGAAGTCTCTCAGTGGCTGAAAATCGGCTGCAGCGAATCGCGGATTGCGGGCTCTGCCGGTGCAGTCGAAACCGGCAGATGCGCGTCGTTCCAATGTGGCGGATGCACCTGCAGCGCGATCGGCACCAGCAGCGGCCGGCCGCGGCGCTTCAGCAGCATGATCTGCAGAAAACCGTCGCGGCCCGTCACTTGCAGACGCAACGCGGCGGGCGAAGGGGCTTGGGCGGCGCGCGCCTCGCGCAGCACGAAGACGGGCGCCCGCTGGCGACCGGCGAGCAACTGCAGGCGGCGCAGCGCGCGGAACTCCGCCTCGCCGTGGCCGGCCGGCAGCCAGCCGATCAGCGCGCCCAAGTGCGGCGCGCGCAGCGATTGCTCCAGCGCCCACAGGCTTTCGCGCGGCGTGGCCGGCGCGACGAACAGGCTGCGCGCCAGATCGATTCCCGCGGCCGCGAGCGCGGGGGCGTAGGGCAGGGCGACGCCCGGCGCGTCTGCGACCGCCGGTTCGTGCGGCAACACCCAGACGATCGGACCGTCGCATCGGGCGAGCGCCGGTATCAGCAGAGATAGCTCGCCGCTGCCGGGGGCGTCGAGCAGCAGTTCGGTCAGGGCGCCCAACGGCCAGCCGCCGCCGGGTAGCTCGGCATCGAGAGGCGCATACCCGCTGGACAGGGTGCCGGCGACGGCGGCGCCCGGCAGCCCGTCGGCGGGCCAAACGCGGTTCAAAAGGGGAGCAAGCGCCACGGCGGCACGCATCGCGCCACCTCGAAAGGATGAAGTCGGAGGGCGGCTACAGCGCGGGGCGGATCACGCCGACGGCGATGCCTTCGATCGCGAAGGCATCGCGTTTCAGATCGACGAGGATCGGCTTGTAGTCGGGATGGGCGGCGATCAACTCCGCCTTCGAGCCTTTGAGCTTGAGCCGTTTGACCGTCACCTCGTCGCCGAGGCGGGCGACCACGACTTGCCCGCTTTGCGCGGTGGCCTGCTTGTGCACGGCGAGCCAGTCGCCGTCGAGGATGCCGGCGTCGCGCATGCTCATGCCGCGCACCTCGAGCAGATAGTCGGCGCGCGGTTTGAACAGCAGCGGATCGACGGCCGGATGCCGCAGGATGTTTTCCTGCGCCAATATGGGGCTGCCGGCGGCCACCTTGCCGATCAGCGGCAGGCCGAAGTCCTGCGACACCGCGTGCACCGCCAGCACGGCGTCCCGCAGCCGGATGCCGCGCGAGGTACCAGGCATCAGGTCGATCAGCCCTTTCTTGCGCAGCGCTTGCAGGTGCTGCTCGGCGGCGTTGGGCGAACGGAAGCCGAACGCGCGGGCGATTTCCTCGCGCGTCGGCGGCGCACCGGTGGTCGCCAATGTGCTGCGGATGAACTCGAGAATCTCGCTTTGGCGGACGGTAGGAACGGCGGTGTCGTCGCGCATGATCGCCTCCTGGCTGGGTGCTGTGAATTTATACAGTAACCGAGCGGGATGCAAGCGTCGGGTGCGGATCGGTCGCCACGCCTGTGCCGTCATCGCCACGCGAGTGACGCCTTGCGCGACCCGCGTGATAAACTGCCGCGCGAATTCGGAATTGATCGGCTGCTGTCGCGGCGATCTGGCGCCATCGGCGCCGCACCGGGCAGCCGGCCCGCGGACAACTCACCGCTCGCAACCTTCCGCTCTGCACCGCGCAGGACAACAACAACGAAGACCTGCCGTGCGGGCCGGATGACGAGCCCAAGATACTCGGTGTTTGACGGCAGCTCGGGGAGCTGACCGATGTTTGCTCAGCCTGCGTCGGCGCGACGCCCGCTTGGCACACGCAACTGAACGTTAACGGGATGAATCCACAAGAGGCGAAGATCGTCCTCGAAGCGGCGCTACTCACCGCCGAGCGGCCGCTCGCGATCGCCGAACTGCGCCGGCTGTTCGCCGACGAATTGAGCGCCGACACGCTGCGCGTGCTGCTCGAGGAACTGCGCGCCGATTGGTCCGGCCGCGGCATCGAACTGGTGGCGCTCGCCTCGGGCTGGCGTTTCCAGAGCACGCCGGCGATGCGGGTGTACCTCGATCGGCTGAACCCCGAGAAGCCGCCCAAGTATTCGCGCGCAGTGCTCGAAACCTTGGCCATCATCGCGTACCGCCAGCCGGTGACGCGCGGCGACATCGAGGAGATCCGCGGCGTGATGGTTTCGCCGCAGGTGATCAAGACCTTGGAGGAGCGCGGCTGGATCGAATCGATCGGACACCGCGAAACACCGGGCCGGCCGGCCTTGTTCGCCACCACCAAGGCGTTCCTCGACGATCTTGGGTTGCGTTCGCTCGATGAGCTGCCGCCGCTGGAAAGCGGCGCCTCCGTCGTACCGGCCGAGTTCGAGTTGCAGTTCGCCGTCGGTGCCGAGGCGACGCCGCCCGCAGCCGATCCCGCTTCCACGCCTTTGCCCGCGTCAGCGTAGGACTTCGACGCCATGACCCAAGCCGTGCCTCCGATCCAACCCGAAACCGACGACCCTGCGGCCAAGTCTGATCTCGCGCCGCCCGTCGATGCCCAGCGAATCGAAGCCGATTCGGATAGCGGCGAAACGCAGCCGGTAGGGGCCGACGGCAACGCGACTGCCGAGGCGGGGGAGCGGCAGTTTCCGCGCCGCCGCCGTCGGCGGCGTGGCGGCGGCCAGCGCGAGCCGCGCAACGCCGAAGGTGTCGTGCCGGTGGGGGCCGAGGGCGATCGACCCGGGGCGGCAGTGCCGCTGGCAGGAGAGGGTGATGAATTGAATCCGGCCGCGATGGCACCGCAGCCGCTGCCGCGCGATCTGCTGGAGCGTGGGCGGCGCGCGGCGCGGCAGGCGCTGAATGCGCAGTCGGAGAAGCTGCACAAGGTGCTCGCCGACGCCGGCATCGGGTCGCGCCGCGACATGGAAGAACTGATCATCGCCGGGCGCGTTTCGGTCAACGGCCAGCCGGCCCATATCGGCCAGCGGGTGCTGCCCAGCGACCAGGTGCGCGTCAATGGCAAGCCGCTGGTGCGCAAAGCGCCCGGCCGGCCGCCGCGCGTGCTGCTGTACCACAAGCCGGCGGGCGAGATCGTTTCGCAGGACGATCCGGAGAACCGGCCGACCGTGTTCGACAAGCTGCCCAAAGTCTCCGGCGGTCGCTGGATCGCGGTTGGCCGCCTGGATCTGAACTCCGAGGGGCTGCTGATCTTCACCACCTCGGGCGAGCTGGCGAACCGGCTGATGCATCCGCGCTATGAGGTGGAGCGCGAGTACGCGGTCCGCGTCCTCGGCCAGCTCACGGACGAGCAGAAACAGCAGTTGCTCGACGGTGTCACGCTCGAGGACGGACCGGCGAAGTTCCTGCGCATCGAAGAAGCGGGCGGCGAAGGCGCGAACCGCTGGTATCGGGTCGTGATCGGCGAGGGCCGGAATCGGGAAGTGCGCCGCATGTTCGCCGCGGTCGGCCTCGAAGTCAGCCGGCTGATCCGCATCCGCTACGGCGCGATTCAATTGCCGCGTTCGCTGTCGCGCGGTCGGTACATGGAGCTCGCGCCCGAGTGGGTGCAGGCGTGGCTGCACGATCTGGGCATCGGCGTGGACGAGGTGCGAGGCAAACCGGCGCAGCCGGGCGGGCAGCGCAAACCGGGCAGCGGCGGCCGCAACAAGCGATCGCAGCCGCGGCCCCCATCGCAGCCCGATCCGATGACGAGCACCGTCAGCTACATCGCGGCGGGCAGCCATCCCGGTCTGCCGGGAGGACCGCGCCGGTTTCGTCCGGGTAAGCAACGGCGCGGGTTCGGCTGAGCCTGAAGGCACTAATGCCCCTATAATGCGCGTTTGCCGAGGTCAGGCGCGCGACGCGTTTGCGCGGACGGATGGTTGAACGGGCGCTGGGCGCCGCCATCTTCCTTGGCAGTGCACGCGCCTGAACTTTGCGCGTGCAAGCCTGTTTGTAATGCGAACGATGGGCTTCACGGCCCATTTTTTTTTGGCGCGATTTGGGCGGCATGGCGGGAGTCGGAGCGCAATTGATGCAACTGGTCGAGCGGACGGTCGAGGGGCTCGGGTACGAGCTCGTCGACGTCGAGCGTGCCGGCGGCGGGTTGCTGCGCGTGACGCTCGACGCTCCGCAGACGCCGGGCGGCATTGGGCTGGACGATTGCGAGCGCGTCAGCCATCAGTTGACGCACTTGTTCGCGGTCGAGGGCGTGGACTACGAACGGCTGGAGGTTTCGTCGCCTGGGCTGGACCGGCGCCTGACGAAGGCGCGGGACTTCGCGCGCTTCATCGGCCATCGCGTACAGGTGCAATTGTTCGCACCGGTGGCGGGGCGGCGGCGGCTGCAGGCACGCCTGATCGGCATGGGCGGCGGGGCCGGCAGCGAATCGGTACGGCTGGAGCTGGTCGAAGACGCCGTGCCGCGCCGCGCGTCCGCGGTCCGCGGCCGTAGCGCGCCGATTGCGGCCGCGCCGCAAGTGATCGAAGTGGCACTGGCCGACATCGAACGGGCGCGGCTGGTGCCGGAACTGGAGTTTGGGAGCAAGCGATGAACGGGCGAGAGATCTTGATGACGGTCGACGTGCTGGCACGCGAGAAGAACGTGCCGCGCGAGGTCGTGTTCGGCGCGCTCGAATCGGCGCTTGCCGCGGCGACGAAGAAGCTGTTCGACGAGGAGGACGTCGAGATCCGCGTCGCCGTCGACCGCGAGACGGGCGAATACGAAGCGTTCCGGCGCTGGATCGTCGTGCCCGACGAAGCCGGCCTGCAGGAGCCGGGCCATCAGATTCTGCTGTCGGAGGCGCGCGAGCTCGATCCGGACGTCGAGGTCGGCGATTACATCGAGGAGGCGCTGCCGAAGCGGACCGAGGCGCTCGGCCGCCGCTTCGCGCAGGACACCAAGCAGGTGATCCTGCAGAAGATCCGCGACGCCGAACGCGAGCAGGTGCTGAACGAGTTCCTGGCGCGCGGCGACCAGATCGTCAGCGGCAGCGTCAAGCGCATGGACAAGGGCGACGCGATCATCGAGATCGGCAAGGTCGAGGCGCGCCTGCCGCGCAGCGAGATGATCCCGAAAGAGAACCTGCGCGTCGGCGACCGCGTGCGCGCGTACGTCGCGAAGATCGACCGCCAGGCGCGCGGCCCGCAGGTGATCCTGTCGCGCACCTCGCCCGAGTTCCTGAAGAAGCTGTTCGAGCTGGAGGTGCCGGAGATCGAGCAGGGGCTGCTGGTGATCAAGTCCGCCGCCCGCGATCCGGGCGTGCGCGCCAAGATCGCCGTCTGGACCAACGATCGCCGCATCGACCCGATCGGTACCTGCGTCGGCATGCGCGGTTCGCGCGTGCAGGCGGTGACCAACGAACTGGCCGGCGAACGCATCGACATCGTGCTGTGGTCGGACGATCCGGCCCAGTTCGTGATCGGCGCGCTCGCCCCGGCGAACGTCAGTTCGATCGTGGTCGACGAAGAGCGGCACGCGATGGATGTGGTCGTCGACGAGGACAACCTGGCGATCGCGATCGGCCGCTCCGGCCAGAACGTGCGCCTTGCCTCCGAGCTGACCGGCTGGCAGATCAACATCATGACCGCCGAGGAGGCGCAGGCCAAACGCGAGGGCGAGCAGGCCGCGATCCGCGCGCTGTTCATGGAGAAGCTCGACGTCGACGAGGAGATCGCCAACATCCTGATCAACGAGGGTTTCTCGTCGCTCGACGAGATCGCCTATGTTCCGGTCAGCGAACTGCTGGAGATCGAGGCGCTCGACGAAGAGACGGTCGAGGAGTTGCGCACGCGCGCCCGCAACGCGCTGCTGACCGAGGCGATCGCGCGCGAGGAGAGCCTGGAGAAGGTCGAGAAAGAGCTGCTCGAACTGGACAGCATGGACGTCGAGCTGGCGACCAAGCTGGCCGGCAAGGGCATCCATACGCGCGACGATCTCGGTGAACTGGCGGTCGACGAGCTGGTCGAGTTGACCGGCGTCAGCGAGGAGCGGGCGAAGACGCTGATCATGGGTGCGCGCGCTCACTGGTTCCAGCAGGCGCAGTAAACGGGGACAGCTATGCCGAGCAATACCGTCGCACAATTCGCGACCGAATTGAAAGTGCCGCCGCAGCTGCTGCTGGAGCAGTTGCGGGCCGCCGGCGTGGTCAAACACGCGGAGACCGACGCGCTGTCGGAAGAGGACAAGGCACGTCTGCTCGACTCGTTGCGCCGCGCGCACGGGGCGCAGGAAGTCGAGAAAAAGAAGATCACGCTGACGCGCAAGCAGACCACCGCGATCAAGCAGGCCGACGCGACCGGCAAGGCGCGCACGATCCAGGTCGAAGTGCGCAAGAAGCGCGTGTTCGTCAAGCGCGATGAAAGCGCGCCGACGCCGGAAGCCGAAGCCGCGCCGGCGCCGCCGGCGCCGGTGATCGACGCCGCGGAGCTGGCGAAGCGGGAGGAAGAGGCGCGACGCGCGGCGGAGCTGGCGGCGCGGCAGGCGGCCGAGGCGCAGGAACGCGCGGCGCGCGCGCAGCGCGAGGTGCAGCGCGCCGAACAGCAGGAGCAGGCGCAATTGCAGGCAGCGCGC
>DATLZG010000267.1:0-2914 GCA_035574095.1 Burkholderiaceae bacterium
GTTCGCGGCGATGGGCAGGTTCAACGAGGAACTGGTGCAGGCCGGCGTCATGCTCGCCGGCGAAGGGCTGGCCCCGAGCGCGAAGGGCAAGCGGGTGCGGTTTTCCGGCGCGCAGCGCACCGTCATCGATGGGCCGTTCGCCGAAACGAAAGAGTTGATCGCCGGCTTCTGGCTGTGGCAGGTGAACTCGATGGACGAGGCGGTCGAATGGGTCAAGCGCTGCCCGAACCCGATGCCCGGCGATTCCGAGATCGAAATCCGCCCGGTGCTCGAGGCGGAGGATTTCGGCGAACAGTTCACGCCGGAGCTGCGCGCGCAGGAGCAGCGCCTGCGCGAGCAGGTCGAGCGCAGCAACCGCAGCGGCAAGTAGCCCGGCTCCGGCGGCCACCGAGGAGGTCACACGATGAGAGTCGAACCGTATCTGTTCTTCGCCGGCAACTGCGAGCAGGCGCTCGAGTTTTACCGCCAAGCGCTCGGCGCCGAACTGGAAATGTTGATGCGCTACAAGGAGACGCCCGAGGCGCCGCCGCCCGGCATGGTGCCGCCCGGCTGGGACGACAAGGTAATGCACGCGAGCCTGCGCATCGGCGACACACGCGTGATGGCGTCCGACGGCTGCACGCTGCAATCCAAGCCTGGGGGTTTTTCGCTTTCGATCGCGACCGCCGACGTCGCCGAAGGCGAGCGATTGTTCGCGCGGCTGGCCGACGGCGGCAACGTGACGATGCCGTTCGGCAGGACGTTCTGGTCGCCCGGCTTCGGCATGGTCACCGATCGCTTCGGCGTCGGCTGGATGGTCAACTGCGAAGCTTGACGGCCGTCGGCCGCCAACCGCGGCTCAGGGCTCCCGCGCGCTCGTGCTGCTCGTCGCGGTCCGTGTCGGACCGAGCCCGATCCATGGGCTCGGCGCCTTCACGCGGGCGCCGATCGCGGCGGGCGCCATCGTCTGGCGCTTCACGGCGGGGTTCGATCTCGATCTCGAGCCCGCCGTCATCGATTCACAGCCGCCGCACTTCCGTGCGGCGCTGCTGCGTTACGGTTACATCGACGCGCGGCTGCGGCGCTTCATCCTGTGCTGCGACGACGCGCGCTTCATCAACCACAGCGATACCCCGAACCTCGGCACGCGCTTCGACGAAGACGCGCGCTACGGTGTCGACTTCGCGTTGCGCGCCATCGATGCCGGCGAGGAACTGACGATCGACTACGGGCGGCTCGAGGGCCAGCGGCCTTGACGCCGGCGGCGGCCGACTGCCGGGCGGCCGGCTGGCCGTCCAGCCGCGCATTCGGTTAGATTGACGGCACGACGAGTTCCGCGGTTGCGGCAGGAGTGCCCCATGTACAAGCGCATCGTGTTGGCGTACGACGGTTCCGAGGCCGGGCAGAAGGCGCTGCTCGACGCGCTGGACGTCGCGCAGTGGAGCAAGGCGGAGCTGCACCTGATCGCGGTGATGCCGCCGGCCGCGCCGCTGGTGGCGGTCGAAGGCGTCGTCTACGACAGCGAGATCGAAGAGGAGATGAAGCGCAAGTACCGCGCGATCCTCGACGACGGGCTGCGCCGGCTGGCCGCCGCCGGCTACCCGGCGCGCGGTGAAGTGCTGGTCGGCGACCAGGTCGAAGCCATCACCGGCTACGCGCGCAAGGTCGACGCCGACCTGATCGTCGTCGGCCACAAGCACCTGGACAGTTGGGCCGCGCGCTGGTGGCGCGGCTCGCGCTCGCCGGCGCTGATCGAGCACGCGCATTGCAGCGTGCTGGTGGTGATCACGCACTGAGCGCAGGCGGGAACGATGCGCGCAGCCCCGTTGCCGCGCAACGATCGCGGCAGCCGCGCGCGCGGTTCGCAGCACGCCGCGAGCCGCCGGCGATGACCGACGCCGACTTTGCCGAACAGCGCCGCCTGATGCTGGTGGAGATCGCCGCCACCACCATCTACACGAGCGCGCAGATCGGCAAGGCGGCGCTCGCGCCGCGCGTGCTCGACGTGCTGGGCAAAGTGCCGCGGCACGAGTTCGTGCCGGTCGAACTGCAGCGGTACGCGTACGCCAACACGCCGCTGCCGATCGGCTTCGGCAAGACGATCTCGCAGCCGTTCATCGTCGCTCTGATGACCGATCTGCTGCAGCCCGCGCCCGCCGACCGCGTGCTGGAAATCGGCACCGGCATGGGGTACCAGGCGGCGATCCTGGCGGAGCTGGTCGCGCGCGTGTACACGATCGAGCTGATCGAGGAACTGGCGGCGATGGCGCGCCAGCGGCTGGCGCGGCGCGGCTACACGAACATCGAGATGCGCACCGGCAACGGCGCGTTCGGCTGGCCGGCGCACGCGCCATACGACAAGATCATCGTCACTGCGGCGCCGGAGCTGATCCCGCCGGCGCTGCTGTATCAACTGAAGCCCGGCGGGCGCATGGTGATTCCGGCCGGACTGCCCGACGCGCAGCAGTTGATCCTGGTGGAGAAAGACGCCGCCGGCGTCGTCGCCACGCGCGAGGTCTTGCCGGTGCGCTTCTCCATGCTCGAAGACTCCGAGCCGGACAGCGCGCGGCCGAGTTGAGGCGGTGTTCGACTTTTGCGGCGCGACGGGCGGTGCCGCAGCGAAGGAACGCCCGGTCGCATGTATGCTGCGCTTCCTGGAGGCACGGCCAAGAATGCACGAAGAATCGAAAGCACGGCGGCGGGTTCCTCGCGAATTCTCGGAAGCGGTCGCTGCCTCGCCGCCGCGGCCGTTGGCGGCGCAGCTTGCGTCGCTGGTCGGAGACCGGCTCGCGTTCCTGCGCGGCTTTCTCGCCCACCCGGAGCAGGTCGGCTCGGTCGTGCCGAGTTCGGCTTTCCTCGAGCGCCGGCTGGTGCGCGCGGCCGAAGTGCAGCGTGCGCACACCTTGGTCGAGCTGGGGCCGGGTACCGGCGGCAC